>JAFGQL010000035.1 GCA_016935695.1 Spirochaetales bacterium | reverse complement strand
TATGATACGACCGGTACGCAAAAGCGATGCAGAACACATCTGCTCCATCTACAATCACTATATACAGAACACCATTATTACCTTTGAAGAAACTCCGGTGGGCACTTCCGAGATGGAGAAGCGCATAACCGAGGTCACGGCTACGTTTCCATGGCTTGTGTATGAAGAATTCGGAACAGTGGCCGGGTATGCTTACGCCTTTCCATGGAAAGGGCGCTGTGCCTACCGGTATACCGTGGAAGCGACGGTCTATGTAAAAAACGGCATGGAGAAAAAAGGCATAGGCGCCATGTTATACGAACAGCTTCTTGCGGAACTGCCTAAGAAAAACATTCACACCGTAGTGGCGTGTCTCGCTTTGCCGAACGAAGGCAGCCAGCGGCTTCATGAAAAGTTCGGGTTTGAAAAAACAGCCCACTTCCGGGAAGTGGGCTATAAGTTTGAAAAGTGGATTGATGTAGGGTATTGGGAGCTGGTCTTTCCTTGAAGCCTTTTTGAATGTATAGGCTAAGAAAACCAATTATATGGATACCCTCGTCTTAGGGTAATCGTGGTTCGAAGCCATAGTCCAGACCAGTGCCTGGCAGTCGGTTATCCTGAATATCCGGATTGCTTCTTTCCCTTTGAGGGCGATAGTCGGTTTCAGGTAATCCTTTCCCGGTGCGTTGATCACTGTTTCTCTCAACTGATCGTCATCGATTTCTTCGGCGATACCGCTCACCCTTACTTCTGTAAACGATTCGGCATTATACGTGCTGAACTCTATTCGGCCGTCGGCTTTGAGTTCGTTGTACAGTGTTTTGAAATTTCCCGTGTGAAATAGAACCGAACCGTTTTCGATACCATGAAGCATAACCGTTCGTGTCCGCGGATGCCCTTCATCATTGACCGTTGCAAGCTGAAGCATGGGGTTCTGCCGGATAAAATCATGTATTTCCTCTTTGTTCACTCGAAGCTCCTTATAGTAAGTATGCATACTAACTATAAAGAGCTAACCTGTCAATCGTCCTGGCCACGGAATTCAAAGACAATTTTTTCAAGAAATCTTTTAATTATCCGTTTTTCCTCGGGACTTTCGCAGAGATTGTGAAAAACGCCGGCGACCCGGGCATCTACATCGACAAGCTTCCCTGCCAGGTCTTTTCCTTTTGAGGTAAGCATAAGGATGGTTTTCCGTGCGTCGTTATCGTCTTTTCTGATGCTCACGATTTTGGCCGCCAAAAGTTTTTTT
Source organism: Spirochaetales bacterium (assembly GCA_016935695.1). Classification (GTDB taxonomy): domain Bacteria; phylum Spirochaetota; class Spirochaetia; order JC444; family Marispirochaetaceae; genus JAFGQL01. The sequence continues at coordinate 31,151 of JAFGQL010000035.1, read as the reverse complement.
ATCATTGCGTTGGTGTTTGCCTTATCAAGATGAAGGATCCGGGCCACTTCGACCTGGGTTGCGGGCTGGATGCGGTCAAGAATGTAGACTATGCCTGCCTGGGAAGGCGTAATACCCAAGGGCGCGACTTCGGACTGATATTCCCTCGTCACGACCCTGGACGCTTTCGTAATGAGGTTGCTCAACGATAATTCCAGTTTCATGTGGAAAAAGTAGTATGTGCGGAGCGTCTCGTCAACCGATGAGCGGAATAATGGACTGATCCGATGTTCATTGCTTTTCACCGTTATCGGGTATCAGCGTTCCATATGATTCAAGGTTCAGCACGGGGCAGTCGGGACTGAATCCCAGGGGCGGCAGTCCGAGTCCCTGGATGAGTCGCGCCCAGAAATTTACCTGGGCGACGGTCGAAACGATGATTACGATGCCGCGGGGAGAAAACTGCTTTGCAAGAGCTTCTATAAGCGGCTCTTTTATCCTGATGGGTGTCGAGGTGAGCGCTTTCGCGTATTCCAGCGCGGTTATTTCAGCCGGACTGAATGTTTTAATTTGTTCGAATGGTTTCCCGCCCTGGAGAGCGAGTATTTCGTTGTTGGTAATATTTGCCCCTGTGTATTCTTTCGAGTTCATATCGATGCAGAATGGGCAGGATGAGCTTATCGATACCTGCATCCGTAGAAGCTGTAAAAGCCGTTTGGGAACTTCCTTTTCGTCATGGGCGACGAGGCCTTCCATCATCCCGGCGCCCACCGCGGCCCTCGGATACCATGCGAGCATCCGCGCGGGTGTCATCCGCTTTTTCATCGACTTTTCAACGATTGCGATGACAATGCGCAGCAGAAGCGGAATGCGTTTGGGCTCTTTGATATATCCATTCATGAGGGACTCCCATATTGGCGGAATTCGCACATTCTATGAAATTGAATATACTGACGCCGGGAGTAAATGGGAAATATCTCAAGCTGCAGCATTCCTCCTCATTTTGGACCGAGGGCTATGCGGATCGTTCAGGGTTTCTTGTATCCCTATATAATCCCTCCCCAGGCAACCGCGAGAGGCGCCACCCAGGATTCGCCGTGCCATTCCTCGCTTGAGTAAAGCCCTGCGAACAAAAAGTTTTCTACCGGGTCCATGAACAGAAGAACGCCGCCCGCTCCTTCATGGTCGTAGGTCCCGTTTGTCAGGAATTTATGTTTGTCTATTTCCAGTCCAAGGCCGTATGTGACCAAATGGCTGTCGTCGAATAAATGTCCGTGCCAGTTATAGGACTTCATGTCCTTGATATGCGTCTTTGTCCCCGATTCTACGGTTTTCCTGCCGAGGATCCTGACGCCGTCGAGTATGCCGCCATTCAAGAGCATCTGCCCGAATCTGAACATATCCTGAACGGAGGAATACATGCCGCCGGCGCCCAAAAGAGATTTTGACGGTTCTTCATTTTCTGGCCGGTTGAGAAACCAATCGTTCCATTCTGATACCTTGCAAAACCGGTGTTTTTTATCCTCGGGGATGAAGAATCCCGTATCTTCCAGCTTAAGCGGGTTGATCACATTTGCGAACATGTATTCATCGTATTCCATTCCCGAGACACGGGCGATCACCTCTGCCAGGAATTCGAAACCCTCGTTACAATAATTCCATGTGGTCCCCGGTTTGAACTGGAGCGGACCGGACAGCAGTTTTTTTATCCAGTTTTCCTTTGTAAGTTTTTCTTCGTGGTAATCGGGGTAGGGCTCGAGCATCGCACCCGGGTAGGTCCGCATTCCGGATGTGTGGGTCAACAGCTGGTAGATGGTGATCTGCTCATGCATAGTGGTGTCGAATTCCTTAATGATTTCTCTCACCTGCTGATGAAGGTAAATCTGGCCGCGTTCCAGAAGCTGCCAGATACCCACCGCGGTAAAAGCTTTTGTAAGGGACGCGATTGGTCTGAGTGAATCAGGCATGAAATCGGTTGAGTCCTTTGCTCCCTTGAGTTTCCCGCAAGATTTATTCGCGATAATCTTTCCGTTCTTCGCGATCAGATAACAGGCTGCCTGTACGGTTTTGTTTGCAACAAGGTCAAGGCTGAGGGCGTCCAGCCGTTCTATTGCTTTCGGACTGTAACCTTCTTCCTGAGGCTGTACATCAGGTTTTATTTCATGCAGCATGGTAATACTCCTTTTTTGTATACGTTGTTTATTCCAGCTGAGCATAAAGAAAAGGGAATATCAAGGGGCCAATCGATTACAATTGAATTTGTCATTGGTAAAAAAAAACTGTACATCAGGGATATTCCATTCTACAATACATGCAAAAACAGTAATAGATGCTTATTTCTGCAGTAAGGAGGATCGCAGTTATGCCAGCCAAAGATTTTATAGATATACCTAAGCTGCATTTCAATTTCAGTGATCTTCTTGTTGACTTTTTCGGTTGTCTCATTCCGGGGTTTGTGTACATCATGTTCCTGTTTCTGATATTTTTTGCGCCTGCTGCGATTTCTCATTCATTGAGCCCCTTTGCACTACCGGTTGCCGGTGCGGCGCTTGAGAGATTCATGCCCTTGTTTATTACATTTTTATTCCTGCTTTCCTATATTTTTGGCCATTTCTTTTATCGACTGGACCCAAAAAAACCCGACAAGGAAAGTTACTGGTTTGTCAGGGACCAGTTGATGAATACCGGTCCGTTCAGGGAATTTTACAATCATAAAAAGCAGTGCTTTTGTGTCGAATGTGATCAGGGTAAAAAGGGCGAATGCGAGGATTACCAGTATTGCGACAGGATCCACCTGAAGAAGTCTGAGTTGGTAAAGATGCGGAACCTTTACAGTTATAAGAGAAAGCTGAATGTCGAATACCCTTACGACCATCTGAGTGCGTATCTCAAGGAACGGGGATTCAGTGAGTTGATACAGCTCATCCCCTGGAATGCTCAGAATCATTCAAAACGGTCAAAGCATTTTATCAATTCACTCAAAATAAGAATTTCCATAAACTCGCCGAATAATTATTCGGCAATTGCCAGGAACGAAGCGCATATACGTCTCATGTCTTCTGTATGGTATATGATGAAAACACTTCAGAAAGCCTGTGTTTTATCGGCTTTCCTGATCGCCCTCATCATCAGCGTTAAGCAGAATTCCCTGGGCATTTTGAGCGGTTTAGCTTCTAAGGACGCGTATGCGTTTTTACTGGTTTCCCCTGGCTTATTCTGGATTGCGTTCTGGTATATGGTAAGGAAGGTGAAACAATTTTATCATTATCAGCGGATACGGGAGATCGTATTTGTCCTTGAAACTGCGTATTTCCTTCATTCTACAGGCGTTAACATATTCCTTGATGGTGAAATGTCCTTTGCCGATGCATGATCCCCGATCTTTGAAATGATGCGCCAACACCGCATGGTTTTTAGTATTTCTCTATATTTGTCAAATTCAATCGCGTATTGTATAGTGAGCAGACGGAACTGAAGGGTGCCGGCGGATTTACCTTTTGATTGGAATTGTTTTATCCAAGTGTTAATGGTATTAAGGAATCGCGCGCTGCTATCTGCTAGGCGCTGCTATCAGCTAGTAGTGCAAGCCAAACCCCGCTTCATAGAGTACTTTGAAATGTTCCCTCGATAATCCCTTTACGTCTTTATACCAGTCCATTGGCAGTGTTCCCGAAAAATCGACCTGGCCGGTAAGTACCCTCCCCATGCCGCCGCCTTCTGTCCCGGGCAGATACGCCATGACTACCGCATCCCAACTGCCCAGATATTCTTCTATCGAAATGTGTCGGCCGGCGATAATAACAGCGGCAGTGGGTAATCCCAGAGATTCGGCTGTCTCGATGGCGGTGAGGTTTCCGGGATGGGCCTTCTGTCCCTCGAGGCCGGGAGAAGGGTCATCTCCTTCGAACTCCGAGTAGGGTATTTCCGCCAGAGCCAATATTACAAGGTCGGCTTCGCCGGCTTTTGCCGTATCGGTAATCACTGTAAAATTGAGGGTTTTGGATACATCGGTGAGTGATTCCAGTAGGGTCGTTCCTTCGGTGAGTTTGTTCGTCATATAATCCTGCTGACCCTGCCAGGTCATTGTCCAGCCGCCGCACTGGATCCCGACATCGTCGGCTCCCGGTCCCAAAACGAGTACCGTCTGGCCTGTTTTTATCGGCAGGATAGCGCCGTCGTTTTTTAAAAGCACCATGGATTTCTCAACCAGCTGTCTGGACACGTCCAATGAAGCCTCATCCCTTAAGCCGGGTGCAGCGGCAGCCAGCTTCTCTATCATAGGGTCCTCGAACAGGCCCGAGTCCATTTTGACCGTAAGGATCCGTTTTACTGCGTCGTTCACCCGGCTTATGTCGATGGTACCATTATTTACACCTTTTACGATTGCGTTTCTTGCTTCCAGGCCGCGGTAGGGTTCCATGAGCATATCGCAGCCGGCATTCACCGCCGTCCAAACCTGCTGTTCGTACGTCGGATTAGGCAATTCCTGGATACCTTCCCAGTCGGTGACGACGAACCCGTCAAACCCGAGTTCTCCTTTCAGTATCTCCGTTATGAACTTGCGGCTTCCGTGCATTTTGGTTCCGTTCACGCTATTGAATGAAATCATAACCGATTTTACGCCTGCTTCGACTAATCTCTTATACGGAACGAGGGAGGTTGCCCTTATTTCTTCAAGACTCAAACGGGTATCTCCCCGGTCTATTTGACCTTTCATACCGGTTCCCCATGTCGTCTGTCCGTCTCCCAGGTAATGCTTCGCGGTGGCAACGCCGCCGGCGCCTTGAAAACCCTTTACGTAGGCGGCCGCGAGATCCGCCGTTATCTCCGGATCAGTCGAAAAACTTTCGTACGACCGTCCCCATCGGGGATCTTCGGCCAGTGCCACGCAGGGGCCGAAATTCCACAATATCCTGGTTTTAAACATCTCCTCTGCGACGACCCTGCCCATTTGTTCCATCAACTCTGGATCGTTGGCAGCCCCAAGACCGATGTTCTGGGGAAAAACAGTAGCGTTGTGCACATTCCCATGTCCGTGGACCGCGTCTATTCCGTAGATGGCCGGAATGAAGAAGCCACGACGCATGACGCTTTCCTGAACTTTTTGCAATCTTTCTGTCCAGCCTTCGACGGTATTATCCCGGGGAGAAGATCCTCCGCCGGATAAAACCGATCCAAGACCTGCAATACTATAGGTGTTCCGCAAAGCCGGTACCACTTCCAGCTGAATCATCTGAAGAGCCTTGGCTTCAACAGTCATGTCGTTCATGATCAGTTGGACTCGTTCCGCCGTACTGAGCTCTACGTTGGTATATCCTTCGTGCAGTGTAACTGTCTCATTCGGATGGTTAATGCAAGCGGCCAAAAATAGACTGAAGACGATGAATACAATGTATTTGCTTTTCATGCTCTTTGTTCCTGTTTACTGTGATTGTTCCAAAATAAAGTGAATCGTTGTTATTTACCAGTAGCTATAATGCACTTTCATGCTTTTTTCGTTCCAACCGGACAGGCTATAGTATACACATTCGGTTTGAGTTAATGTGTCTGTGATTAAGGAGTGAAAATGCTATGTCTTGTACGATTTGAAGAAATCAGCGAAACGCAGTATGAGGATTATATCACAGAATGGGAACTCTCCGGCGAGGATATCATCCCCAGCGCGTCCAAGAGGCGGGACAGAACATTTACCCAATTGCAGGAATCATGGCGTATGGAAGAAACGGATGCCATATTCGCGTATGGCTTTGTTCCGTCAACGTTATTTTTTCTGATAGACGAACAAAATAAGGTATGCGGCGCAATTCACCTGCGACACGAATTGAACGAGCGTTTGAAACAAAACGGCGGACATATTGGTTACGGCATTCGGCCCAGCGAACGGCACAAAGGGTATGGGACCGAAATGCTTTCGCTTCTCCTCGAAAAAATCTGGGTTGACGGATATGAACGGGTGTTGATCACCTGCGACGATGATAATATCGCGTCTGCGAAAACAATCGCAAAAAACGGCGGCATTCTGTTTGATAAACCAATGTTCGAAGGGATACTTACCAGGAGATACTGGATTAATAAGCCTTTAAAAAATTTGTATGAAAGAACAGGGCATAAAGGAGATGTCAGTGAATGAATCAGCGCTGAACAAAATATCGAAAAAAATAGAAGCTCATCCGGGGATTGAATCACTTGTCTCAAAATTATCATTTTCTGAACTTCAGACCCTGCTTCTTTACGTATATGAAAAGAAAGTGCAGTCCATAAAGCCTTCCGAGGTTCTTTTTCAGTACAGGAACGATTCGTACGTGTTTCCTTCGGTTATTCCGCAGAAGGACCAGAGTGCTCTCGATGTACTGCTGTTCGAATGTCTTCCCAAAGGAACCCAGACGATCGAGCTTTCTCCTGCTGCGCCGCTCGGCAGCTGTTCTGTTCTGGCCGGTTTCAGTCAGAGCAGAGTACTTTCAACGATTCGGAAAAATGAGGTAGCAGCCGATCCGACAAACTTTCTTGCTTTAGAAGCCGCGCTGCGCAGAAAAAACACGAAAGACATTATGCGGCTTGCCACGAGTCAGCGTGTACTCCGTTCTGAACGTGTGCAGGAGAAGGGGACCTTCTCTCACTTCAAGTTGTTTTCCCTTTGTATTGCTGGTAAGGATTCTGGCTCGCGGAGTTTCGAGCGCCTGGCTGTTGATGAACTCATTCATTTTTACAATTCTGTGATAGAACGTTTAAAAGGAATAGGATACAGATTTGGCGATGCGCATATAACTCTGTCATACAGGTCGGCCGATATAGCCCCTTTTTTTGCTGATGTAATAGAATCTGCAACGAATAATTGTAAAAACGTGACTGTTCAAGCAGAAGTAAATGAAGATGGAAACTGGGCGTATTATAAAGATATTCGTCTGAAGTTGTTTATTTCAGATGGCACGCAGGAATGGTTTATCGCAGATGGCGGAGATGTCCGGTGGATGGAAATTTTGTGCAACAATAAAAAGGAACGGTTTTTTACCAGCGGTATGGGAACGGAAAGAATCCTATCGGTCTTTCGCAGATAGAGGCTATGCATCATATTTGAAAACTCCTGTTTTAAAAGGTTATTTACCGAATAATATCTGTAAAGTCGAGTTCTTTCTCTTCCACCCGCGGATATTTGACTCCGAACAAAAACGATATTCGTTTCGACGGTAAAATAAGGAATCGTACGAATAATGCCGTGCAGGAAAAGGATATGAGGAATATCAAAACAAACTTTGCAATGATTGGTATATTCAATTGTACGATGAATAATGCACACCAAATAATGACGGGCTGATGCACCATATAAAATGGCATCGCTGCTTTGGATAACGTGGGCAATACGGAGTTTCGCGAGTTTAACCAATTATTCCCTATGCCGATAAATGCGAAAATCCAGGCCCAGGAGGTAATTGATGTCGTTAATGCGTATAGCGCGAAAGCCTTCGTATATTCCGGAGAAGAAAAGAATACAAGATTGCTTTGAATCAGGAGGCAGGCGGATACGGCAAACGAAACGCTGCCTACGATCATATGCAGCCTCCAGCGCCGCCGCAACGACTTTAAGGCGTATGTGTCCGATAGAATAAAAAATCCAATAATAAAGAATAAACCCCATTGAAAAAACGTGGACCAACCCTGATATTCCGGATCAAGAGGGGACAGCAGGACCGATACCAGGAACAGCAGCGGAAGTCCAGCGTATATCCTGAGGTCTGAGTATTTTTTCCTTGCCGTAGCGTCACTAATCTTGCGCTTTCGTGTCAATGCGAATCTGAACAAAGGAATTGGTATCAGTGAATATATGAACAGAAACATTAGGAACCATAAATGATGACCGATTATGCCAAATATTTTCGGTGAAAAAGGTATATTGCCCGTTGTAATATTTGAAACGCATAAATTGAATTCGTACCTAAGAAACGCAGGGAACGATCCGGAAAATTCTCCGTGATTCATTGCCTCTGCATAGTTTAGAAAAAGCGTAAAAATAATGGACCCGGCGATGAACGGGATGACCAGTCTGAAAAAACGTTCAATAATATATGTTTTGTTTTCACGTGTTGAAAGAGAAAAGTGGCTTGCGCCTCCCGCGATTAAAAAGAACAGCGGCATTACCCAGTAATTGATAAAGAGTACCAGTGCTCCCATTATCATACTTGTTTCTGTGTTTTTTATATGATAAGGAACGACGTCGAATATATGGGCGCAGTGAAGCAGGAATACGACCCCGGTCGCGAAAATACGCAGCCAATCCAAATAATAGTGCCTGTCTGCAGTTTCTGATTTTTTCATTATAAAGCTCCGGTAAATGGTTTCATAAGATGATTTTTAAGGAATGCGGGTCTGCTTTACAATGAAACTTTGGACTGAAATGAATTGGTATGGCTCATACTTTGGATTGATATTTAGGTGTCCGAGTCATTTTTTCATCATATAAATTAGCTCGAATCTGCTTTTTATGCCCGTCTTTTTAAAAATATTATAGATGTGGGTTTTTACCGTCGCCAGGGAGACAAACAGTTCTTTACCTATGCGGATATTGCTGTAACCCTTGAGCACAAGAACAATGATTTCCCGCTCACGTTCAGTGATTCCGTACCTGTCGAATACGGGGTGATTTTCGGTTTTCTCCAGCGAATGAATGTCGCTTTCTGATATGTAATAGTGAGCAAGATAAAACTTGAACAGTAGCTGCAGAAAGACCACGTTGATTACGGCGTACAGCAGGGGAGAGAAGCGTATCGGCAGACTGACGAAATGTAAATCATCATTTAGAACAAAGGGAAGCAGTATGACAATCGACCATTGAAGCCTCGAAAAAAATGTCATTTCAAGAGAATGCAGGGGCAAGTTATTTTGACGTTTGAAAGATGAAAGCCTCAAGTATCCCTGAACTAGTATGTAGACTATACTTCCGAAAAATAATAGGTCTACCACAGGCACGCCAAAAATACGAAAACCAATGGATCGACGGGGATATATCCAGTCATATACGTAAAGGGCAATGCATAAAAAGGCATAGGGTATCCATCTGGGGCCGATATTTCCGTTGGTCGAAAAATACCCGTTGAGCAGTAATACGGCGAACATGAGCAAAAAATGGGAAAACATCATTATATGTGTCCAGAACGCACCGCTATCTTTCTGAAACCAGGGCATATTTACGCTCGAATAGGATTCGAGGATGATTGTGAAGAGATTAAATGAATAGGCTGAAAGAAGCAAGAAATAGACGAATAGTTTTTTTGATTTTGATTTATATGCAAGGACCGATGATATGCCTAAGACCATAAGGCCGAACGAGAATATGAGGAAATATAAAAACAAAATCGCATGCTGCATTCTTGTACGCTTCCGGATTGCATTGTTATTAGAAAAATTTCACTAAAGCATACTGTATCGGGGAAACTGCGTCTATAAATGATAGAGGTGTTCAGGATCAATTATCCGGCAAACAATGCAAATTGAAGCACGGTCAGTCTGGAAATATTATAAACGGACATTAGAGGTTCCCGCAAGTTGTTGGAATATTTCGACGGTGGACTCGCTCATGACTTGAACAATTATTTCTACGCTATTCTCTTCAATATTGCATTAGCCAAAGAAAACGCCGAAGATAACCCGGTGCTTATTTTAACTTTTCGACAATGTCCTGCTGTGATTGACTAAGACCGCAACTCGGTTTTATTTGTCAATTTCAATCGCGTATTGTATAGTGAGCAGATGGAACTGAAGGGTGCCGGCGCATTTACCTTTGCACTCATTGTAATTAGTATTTTCCTCATTGCTGTGCTGACTGCCTGGGCCATTGTAGAAGTCTACTCACTGATTGACACCTCCCGGGCCGGACTCGAGCTTATAGCGAGTCTGCGGAAAATGCAGGGTTCTACCTATAATCTGCTCATTGCGGAAAATCTGGACATTGCCTATCTGAAATGGGAAGACGCTGCCGCGGAATACCGGGATTCGCTGTCACGGTTTCATGGTTCATCCAAACTTGAAATGCTCATAAAGGACCAGTCGGTCATGATGTATTTCAAGGCATTCACCATATTGAGCGAGCGTGCCCTCGCCAGTATCGAAACCATTCACCGGGATTACGAGGAACTTTCCGGCCTGACGGCCGGTGATAATACCGGGGTTTCTGTGCTTCTTACTTACCGCGGTGATGAAAGTGTTACAGATATTGTTTCCCGTTTCAGGGAAATAGGAAATTACTTTTCCTCATCCTATGAAGCCACCATAACGCCCATGGTCGCACTTATAGAACAGGAGAGCCGGAAAACCCAGCGGAGTGTTCTTGGGGTTTTTATTTTCCTCTTTTTCGTCATTATGGTTCTGGCCGGGTTGTTCAGCCTTCATCTGCGCATGAATGAACAGAAGCGAAAAGAAGAAATCATGCAAATGGAAATTCAAAAAAACAAATTTGAACTTCTGGAGCTCTTTGCCGGCGGCCTTGCGCATGACTTCAATAATTATTTCTCCACCATCCTGGGCAACATCAGTCTTGCCAAAGAAATCGCCGCGGGGAATCCCGAGCTATTGGAGATGCTGGGAGATGTCGAGTACGCGTCCGCCCAGGCTGCGGGGCTCACCAGGCAGTTTATGGTATTTGCTAAAAAAGGCGTGTCCCATAAAACGACTGTCGATGTGGCGAAGGTGCTTAAAAACACTGCGGGATTTATCCTGCGGGGAAGCAGCATATCCTGGACCCTGGATTTTCAGGAAGGCCTTTTTCCTGTAAAAATGGATGAGTCGCAGTTCAGTGAAGTAATAAACAATCTGCTTATTAATGCAAAGCAGGCAACACAGAGAGAAGGCCGGGTGCGCATCAGCGCAAGGAATGTCAGTTTCGGCAAGAAAAACAGTCATGGATACGCACCTGGCGATTATGTGGAGGTGGTCATCCGTGACAACGGAAGCGGCATACCCGAGTCAATCCGCTATGATGTAATTAATCCGTTTTTCACTACAAAAAAAACAGGCAGCGGACTCGGCCTGGCTGTCTGTTATTCCATCATGCAGAAAAACCATGGATACATAGATTTTGATTCTATCGAAGGAGCGGGGACCACGTTTCACTTGTTCCTTCCCAGGGCTGCGGATCGCGTACCAGCTGTTAACGAAAAAGCCGTGGATCCCTGATGTTTCCTTTGCAATAGGTATTCTTTAAAGACCTGTTATAGGTGAATTGCCCTGTATCCCGTTAAAACCATCCCTCCTAATAGTTCTGTAATCAATTCAGGAGCTTCTTTGTGAACAAAATAATTGTCTCTGGTCTTTGTGTCGTGCTGATTTTTTCCTGTGAGCCGTCGCCGCCCCTTGTGTTTGAAGACAAGCTGCCCGATCCTTTTCTGCTTGAAAGCGGTGCAAGAGTAGAGAGTGTGGATGAGTGGGAGGTCCGCAGGTCCGAAATAGCAGCACTGTCGCAGCAGCATGAGCTGGGAGAAAAACCCTCCACTGCCGTGGTGAGCGCACAGTTCAACAGCGCTCAGGACGGAAATATCCTCACTGTCACGGTGTCCGAAGGCGAAGAATCTGTAGCTTTTGAATGTTCCATCAGTTATCCTTCTCAAGGCTCGGCTCCATATCCGGCCATGATCGGCATGGGGTATTCATTTCTCAACAACAGTCAGCTCTCCTCTTTGGGGATTGCCGTCATCAGTTTTCCCAATGACACGGTGGCGGCCCAGGTCAATGCAGGTTCCCGGGGTCAGGGGTTGTTTTACGATCTGTACGGCAGCGATCATTCCGCCGGGGCCCTCATGGCCTGGGCCTGGGGAGTGAGCTGTCTCATAGATGCCCTTGAGCAGACTCCGTCGGCGAACATCGATGCTGATCATTTAGGTGTGACCGGCTGTTCCAGAAACGGTAAAGGTGCCCTGATCGCCGGCGCCTTTGACGAACGCATACAACTGACTATTCCCCAGGAATCGGGCTCCGGCGGGGCGGCGAGCTGGCGGGTTTCCGACTTTCAGAAGCTCAAGGGACAGAATGTCCAGACCCTCAGCCAGAGCACCTGGGTATGCGCCAACGCCGCCCGCCTTATTTACCAGGCTTTTGGCGCTGCTGAGCACATGGGGTTCTCACAGATCGGCGGGCATGATCATTGCGGGCTGCCGCAAAGTCAGGAGCCGGAAGTCGGGTCCTTTGTACGCAGGTTTCTGTTGGGAGATGCATCAGCGAATACACATGTGATGAAGACCGACGGCGGTTTTTCCTTTAGCGCAGGTGACTGGACAGAGTGGGCGGTGCCCGAGTTGTGATTAACGGTATGGTATTCCGCTAATTACTTCTATAGATTTCTCGATTGAGCTGGTGTACAGTGACAGGAAACCGGTAAAGTATGAGGAGTCTGTATGGATACCCTTGAGAATCTTGAAGCGCGGGACATTCTTGAAGACAGGAACAGCGATCAGAATACCCACTTCTTCAGCGCAACCCAGGTGGGTCATACGGTCATCCTGACAGATCCGATCACGACTTACTACACTCTGACCCAGGCAATGGATATTTTCAAAGCGAATCCGGACTTGACTTCCATTCCGGTGGAAGGAGACAGGGGAGTGACAGGGCTGTTGCATTTGAGTGATGCAAAAAACAGGAAACACTCTCTCTTAAGCACGGTACACGTGGACTCGGTAATGCGCAGGCTCAATGATAGTGTAGATGCGAAGGAGAGCATAGAGAAAGTCATCCAGACCCTTCTGGACAGTGAATCCGGCGTCATTTTCGATGATATACCGGTGTTCTATCATGGCAGATTCTACGGAACGACCAATTTCATCAGGCTTTCAAGGTATCTGAATGAAAACAGAAGCCAGGATATGCAAAGGGCAAGAAAGCTCCAGCAGTTCCTTATGGAAAAAAGCAAACTCCAGGAAACGGGTTGTAAAATCGACATCTACAACAGGATGGCGTATTCTCTGGGAGGCGACTTTTACAAAATTATCCGGCTGAGTGAACGCAGGTCCCTCATCGCAAGTTTCGATGTATCCGGCAAGGGTATATCAGGGTCCCTGTCTACGGCGATAATCAGTTCCTTTTTCACTACCATTGAAGTCGCCGAGGCCATGGCGGACCTGACTCCTCAGCAGATAGTCACCTTGTTAAATACCACAATCTTCGAGCAGACACCTTCGGAAGTATATGTGACGGCCCTTTTCGTGTTCGTTGATTCCGGGGAAAAGGTGTATCGTGTGTGCAACTGCGGCCATACGCCTTTGTGGATGCGACCTTCCTTACACGAAGATATTGTGGATATGGAACCCACCGCACCGCCTTTGGGTATCATGGATGAACTGCCCGACCCGGATTCTCTGTTTTCGGATATCCCTCTCGACAAGGATACCCAGCTTTTCATATTTTCCGATGGCCTCACCGATATACGCAATCTCGACGGGATAGAGTATGGAGAAGAAGGCTTGAAGAAGTTCCTGCAAAAATCCAGGGACAAGGCGGCAGATACGATTATAAAAGACATTGATCAGGAGGTGTCCCGCTTCATTGGCAAAGCACCCCAGACCGATGACGTAACGCTCATCATCATCCAATGGGAAGAAGAGAAAAACACAAAAGCAGAGCAGGGGGGGCAGATTCTGTCGGCGGTTCGTAAAGTCTCTCTGGTGGAAGACGGATTTTCTGCGTATCTGCTCGCCCAGGTCAGGAACGAAGGGAACGAGAAAAAGATGTGTTATTCAAGGCTTCTGTCAAAGAATGGACGCTTCCTCCTTTTGCACCTTAAGCCGTCGGACATCCGGTTCAGCGGGTACTTCACCAAAGGCAGGCAAATCATCCATTACGACTCCCAGAAAAAAGAACTGCCCGTGGCTGATTCCCATCCCCTCTATGGGGCATTGTTTGATTCACTCATGTTGATGGACCCTGCGATGATCAAGACGGCATCTGTCACCGATATACAGGAAGAAACAGTCAACGGCATAACGACCCACCGGCTGGATTTGAACGCCAACGAAAGAACCTTTGCCCTGTATGTACGTAAGGATAATTTCCTGCCTGTCCGACTCACGGGTGTTGAGCCGGCTGCCAGAAAGAATGTCATTGTAGACTACAAAAACTGGACAGGAATCGGAGGTTCCTATTATCCCGGGAATATGACTTTCACTTCGCCTGATATTCCGGGTTTGAAAGAAGAACTTGTGTTTACGAAAATACAACGGCAGAATATGGGAGATGAGGTGTTTTCCGCTGCATTCATCGAAAAACTCGAGCAAAAGAACCCCGTCTGACCATATGGGCCAGAACGGGGATATCGTCTGTTAACAGGTTAACGTATGCTGGTTCCCCACTGGATGCGAACGCCGGCGGATGCTTCCAGCCCCGAGAGCAATCCCGAAGCCATTCCGTTCCATGTACCGTTTCCGGAGAACCGTCCGCCTGCGAGTACGAACAGCCGGAGGTGCGAAGTGATATTTGCTTCTGCGCCGGCTCCCAGTGAGGCGAAAAATGAGCGTTTCTGGGTTGCACGCTCCATGTCTTCGTCATCGTCGGTATTTTCCAGATAACCGGTCGTAATTCCTCCGATGGTTACCCGGAGGATTGGGTGAATGACCTGTGCCGGGAATGGCATGAACAGCACCTCGGTACCCGAGGAAAACATGTAGGAATTGTCCTGTCCGGCAATGGATAATCCGTTGTTCCAGCCGTTAAAGTCCGAAAGCGGTGCACCCTGGAGAAATCCTCCTATCGCAAGCCATGGAAACAGACGGATTCCTGTTGACGAAACTGCCTGAGGATACGCGCTTCCTTCGGTCGTAACTCCGGCCCCCATGCCCACTCCCGAATAAACCACGAAATTCAGGTTGAGGGGTTTTGTGGCGATAAGGGCGTTTTCCTGTTCCTGGCCGCACAGAGTCACCATACCGAAAGTGAACAATACCATGGAAATACAGACAAACTTGAAAATGTGATGTTTCATAACACCTTCCTTAAAATTGAAATATGTCTGTACAGTACCTCCCCGCGGCGGTTGATCAAATCGGAAAGATGTATGATTTTGTGTGTAGCGGTCTAGGAAATTCGTATGAGATTGCTGGTTTTTGACCCTTGATACGCCCATTTGGAGTCTGTAGAATCCTTTTCATGGAGCACATCATCGTTTTTTTCTACATCCTTTTGTTTTTCTCTGGGGGCTTTGGCGTATTCGCCATGTACCTGCTCCATAACCGCTACAGGACACAACTCAGCCGCGATCTGCTGGTTGTGAATGTGCTGTTCTCGGTCGTGTTGTTCTTCAACTTCATGACGGTATTCCTGATCTCCGTGTTTCCCGCTTCCAAAAGCGTCATGCGGTATATCTATCCGGTGAGTTTTCTCCTCGGATCGGCCATGTATGCCTGGGTAGGGTTGACCCTGTCGCGGCTTCATGGATCAAGGAAACGGATACTCATTGCCTCGGCGATTGTCGTGGTCGGCATCATGTGTTTTCGACTGGTGTTGGGGTTATGCGCGACTGAAAGCCTCAGACGATGGTTTAACCTGCCGACGACGGCCGTCATTTCCCTGTACCTCTTCCTTATAGGCTGGGAAATGCGCAGACTGTCCTCAGATATCCGGGAATCCAGCCTTTCACTTTTATGCCGGAACCTTGGTCTCTTTACGGTGGTGTTTTCAATCGTTTCAACGGCGTTCTATGTCTTCCGGGCACAGTATCCGGTGCTCGCGAGTCTTCCCATCTCTCTGGATTACCTGTTCTTTTTTGTGTGGAATATCCTTTCGTTTTCGGCGTATCTGCATTTTCAGAGAAAACCTGCCATCGGCGCCTGGCAAGGGAGCATCGATCCCGCCCTTGCCGTCAAATACGGCATTACCCCTAGAGAGCAGGAGGTCGCCATCGGCATCGCCCAGGGCAAGAGCAATAAGGAAATTGCAGATGCAATGTGTGTGTCCTTCACGACTGTACGGACCCATGTGTACAACATTTTCCAGAAAACCGGAGCAAAAAGCAGAATGGACCTTCTGCGGATCATTCTCGAAGAAACACCTTGATTTTCAACATGGAGACAGTATTTCCTTGACACCAGAAAAAGGTGTAGTAGAATGTATCTGCTCATAGAAACAATTAGAGCAGCGAGGCGGTGTCTCAAGAGCGGTGTGACCGCACATTGGGAGCAAGGCCTCATACAAGGAGAATATACATGAATATGGACCGAGTCGTATTGCCAGCCAGTGAACTGCCGCGTCAGTGGTACAATCTTGCCGCTGATCTGCCTACACCCATGCAGCCGCCACTGGGGCCCGACGGAAATCCGGTGACCCCGGAGATGCTTGCCCCAATTTTTCCCATGTCACTCATTGAACAGGAAGTAAGCCAGGAGCGCTGGATTGATATCCCTGAGGAAGTTCTTTCTCTTTTGGCAAAATGGCGGCCTGCGCCCATGCATCGGGCATATTCGCTGGAAAAATTCCTCGGCACTCCCGCCAAAATTTACTACAAGAATGAAAGTGTTTCCCCTGCGGGAAGCCACAAGCCCAATACTGCTGTCGCCCAGGCCTGGTATAACAAGCAGGCCGGCATAACCCATATTACAACCGAGACAGGAGCGGGGCAGTGGGGCAGCGCCCTGGCCTTCGCCTGTGCTCAGGTAGGGATCAAATGCAAGGTATTCATGGTACGGATCAGTTTTGACCAGAAACCCTACCGGAAACTGATGATGCAGACCTGGGGCGCCGAATGTCTGGCAAGCCCTTCCAATGAAACCCAGGCCGGGCGTGATATTCTTGCCCAGTATCCGGACACCCCGGGAAGTCTGGGTATCGCCATATCGGAAGCTGTTGAGGCCGCGGTTGCTGACAGTTCCGGTAAAACGAAGTACGCCCTGGGTTCGGTACTGAACCATGTCATGCTGCACCAGACTATCATCGGTCTTGAGGCAAAGAAGCAGCTGGAGATATTCGGCGAAAAGAAACCGGATATCGTCATCGGCTGTGCCGGCGGCGGAAGCAACTTTGCAGGCCTCGCATTTCCTTTTACAGCGGATAAAATCAACGGGGCGGACATCGAAATCATTCCTGTAGAGCCGTCCAGCTGTCCGACCCTCACGAAAGGTCCATTCGCCTACGATCTCGGCGACTTCTCGGGGATGACCCCTCTTTTGCCCATGTACACCCTCGGTCATAATTTTGTACCGCCGCCCATTCATGCCGGAGGTCTGCGCTACCACGGTATGTCACCCCTTGTGTCCCAGGCAGTTGTCGAAGGACTCTTTGCTCCCCGGTCTATACATCAGCTTGAGTGTTATGAAGCGGCTCTTACCTTTGCGAGGACTGAAGGGCTTATTGTGGCCCCGGAAACCAGCCATGCGGTGGCCTGCGCCATACAGGAAGCACTCAAGGCCAAGGAAGAGGGAAAAGAGAAAGTCATACTGTTCAATTTAAGCGGCCACGGTCTCGTTGACCTGAAAGGATACGATGCGTATATGAGCGGTCAGCTTCATGACTATGAGTTTCCCCAGGAAGAGCTTGATAAGAACCTCAAGGCCATTGAGGGATTTCCAAAGGCACCGGCAAACAAGTCAGGCAAGTGGTAGCGAAGGGTGTAAGGGGAGGTTTCTACGAAAGATTCCGTTTTTCAGGATGACCGGGAAATTTACTGCAAAAAACTCGGTCATACAGTTCCCTTTTCCTACTGCCAGACAGATCCCCGGACAGGGGCAAAGCCCGGGCTCTGCCCCCACGTCAGGGACTGTTGGCATTTGTATGGTGATATTGACGGCTATCTGAAAACGGTGTATTCCCCGGAATTTCTTGACAGCATGGGGATCCCCAAGGTCCCCAAGGCTGTTTCCCTGTATGAATTGATAAAAAAAGCGTCTGAACGGAAGCAATGATGTTCTTTCGCTTTTTCAGGTTTCTGGCATTCAGGTAAAAAAGTCCAGAAAACCCTGTTCCGACACAAAGTTCGATTCACCGGAAAGTACGCCGTCGATGTAGTATCGCACGTAGGGTACTTCCCAATTGTTGAACACCGATTCCTTGAACCGGCGGAACTCGTCAAACACGGCGAGTTTGTCATACGCTGCTTCGTAAATATGAATATCCGGGGCCCCGGTGTCTTTTGTTATCCGTGAGAGCCAGGACCGCATGAACAACCACTGGGGGCACCAGCTCTGGGTAAGAATGACCGCGACTTTTTGCCCGCTGGCACGTATTTCCGAGGGGAAATCACCTTCTTTTATTGTGAGTGACAGTTCATCATTGCTTAAGCTGCGTCTGGTAATCATAGTGCTAAAGATACTATGACCGATGCCCTGATGTCCAACCCGGGATTGGCGTTTCGGTTACGGATTTTCTATACTGAATAGGTATGAAGTGGACCTGGGCTGCCGCAGGGACAGCCGCGGTGTTGTTCTTGATACTCGGAGTGTGTATACGGGCGCACCGGGGTTGCCTGCCTTTTCAATCTGATAGTAAATCCGGCGGTTTCCGGGCTGCGGCTTTCGTATGTGCCGCGGCCGGAGTACTCGGTACTCTTTTTCTTGCCGCGGCAGGTCTTGCTGCGTGGTGTATAGACCGAGCTGTGGTGTGGAATAACCCTCTACTGCTTATTTCCGTATATCTCAGTCTGCTGACAGGTTTGCCTGTCGCCTGGGAAATATTTGGGCGCGCCCATGACCGGCGGGGCTTTCTTAGGATGAAGAGCATTATCTGGGCTGCGGGGTATGGAGCATCTGCGATAGTGTCGGCGTTCCTTGTCTACCGGTATCCCGCGGGATCGGCAATTGTATGTGCTGTATGGTGTGTCGTCTTCCTTTTCGGTCTGTTCTTTTTTTCTCCGGGTCGTCTTGCTGCTGTTTTCATTCCGGTTTTTCTTTCCGCTCTATACTGGATTACACAGAAAATAGAAAAGTATTCCGATTTCTGGCAGCAACGTGCATTATGCTTTTTTCTTGTACTTTCCCTGGTCTTTATTGTATTCGGCTATGTTCTGAACACGGGTATTCGACTGTACCATGTGCATGGTACGGGAAAACGAAGATCATTGCCAGTTGTCATTATTGTGTACCTTTCCATTTTTACCTGTTTTTTCCTGGTTTATTCATCGGTACAGTCAGCCGAGCGGGAAGTACGCGCCAGTAATGAGATTTTACATGGGTATGCCCTCCAGGAACTTTCCAGTTTACAGGAGTCTTTTGCCCGGCTCGCCGGATTGTGGGCACTGCACACCCATGCTCACAACAGGAAAGAATCTGACTTCCGTATTCCAGGTGAGGAAGTGTCCATACACATTGTACTCATAGATGAGCCGCCTGGTGGAGTTTCTCATAATCTGCGTTTCATGCTCGGTGTCGGTATCCGGCACTGGTTCGGGCTGGAGACCATCAAGGAGGATTATGCCCAGGCCTATGGCGCGGCCTTCAGTTACAGCGACCGGATTTTGTATACCTGTACTTTTTATTTTAAATCCGTTCTTAAGTTTGAACAGGTACGTTTCGGAGACCGTCCCGTTTACTATGAATTACTACGGCGTGACACAGCTGACGTCATACTGTCCAGCTTTTCTGGGTATGAACCAAAGGGCAGAAACCTGTCTGAAACCGTGGAAACAGCGGCCTCTCTGTGGCACCTGCCTGTACAGTTGAAAACTCTGGTGGTGTATGACAAATTACCGGCGGGAAGTGACGTGTATCCTTGGATAATCCTGGGTATAACCGTACTGTTTACGGCAACTCTTCTATGCGCCTATTTCGGGGCAAGCAACAGAACCATGACAATTGAAAAAACAGTGGGTGAACGCACCATGGAACTGCACCAGTCCAGGGAATCGCTGAAACGCTCCCGTTCTCTATTGTATTCACTGATTGACGCGATGCCCTTCGGTATTTACTGGAAAAACCCGGATCTTACCCTTGCCGGAGGTAACCGGGTGTTTGCCGATGACGCGGGTATCAATGATATCACCGCCATCGGAGGCAGACGGGAGAGTGAGTGTTTCTGGAGAGAACAGGCAGCAATGTACGATATAGAGGACCGAAAAGTACTTGCGTCCGGAAGGGCGATCATTAATGATGAGGAGCCCCGGCGGGTCTCCGGCAACAAATTGATCTGGATACAAAAAAGTAAAATACCTGTCAGGACGAGGGAAGGGGAACTCATTGCCTTGCTGGGAATCTATGCAGATATAACCCGCGAAAAAGATGTTCAGATCAGGCTTAAAGAAAACGAGCAGAAATACAGTAATGTTTTTATGCGGACTCATGACCCTATACTGCTGCATTACCCGGACGGCAGGATAATGGAGCTGAATCCCGCTGCCGATGCGCTTGTCTCCCGCGTATCCGATCCGCAGTTATTTGAAAAACTTCTTATGGGCGTTTTTACCCGTACTGAGGTTCAGGAAACACTGAAAAACTATTCTCAGTACACATCCGATAACCCTGTAGAGATTTTCTCAGGTACGGAGATCCTTTATTTTCAGCTGTTCTCCAGCATAATTGACCACGGTCACAGCGTCATACAAACCATCCTTCATGATATTTCCAGGCAGAAAAAGAAGGAGCTGAAACTCCAGGAGGAGAAAACATCCGCCGTAATAGAAAACCGGGCAAAAAGCCAGTTCATTGCGAACATCAGCCATGAAGTCCGCACGCCGATCAATGCCATACTGGGATTCAGCCGGATCATTTCCCGGAGCAACGGAAATCCCGAGCATGTGGAGTACGCCCGGATTATAGAAAAAAGCGCATCCAGCCTTTTATATCTCATAAACAACATCCTTGATTTGTCAAAAATGGAGGCCGGCAGACTGCCAATATACGTCACTCTATTTGATATTCATGGATTGCTGGAGGACATCGCCGATATTTTCAGGCTTCAGGTTTCCGAAAAAAATCTCATCTATCAGACCGTTATCGGCCGGGATATGCCGCGGTATGTCAGGTGTGATGATCTCCGGCTCCGTCAGATCTTGTTCAACCTGGTGGGAAACGCCGTCAAATTCACCGATACCGGAGGGATCGTTGTGTCTGTGAACGCCGTTGACAAAGTCGGCCCGCGCTTTACTTTGCAGATAGATATCCGCGATACCGGGATCGGGATTCCCCCTGATGAAATAGACATGGTGTTCCAGCCTTTCACCCAGCAAACACATCAGGATACAGGCAAGTACGGAGGGACAGGACTTGGTCTTGCCATCTGCCGGCGGCTCACCAGTCTTCTGAAAGGGGATATCCGGGTAAAAAGTACGCCGGGTAAAGGCTCGGTGGTTACCGTCACTCTGCCTGATGTAGAAAGGGGAGCTCCGCCGGCCGGCTTTGAGGCGGATGAAGAACATGCATCAGCCGGGGACCGGGGACTTCATGAAGATATGGTGTTCAAGCCACTGCCGGTGGAAACCCTCATGGCACGCCGGGAATTCAAGAGCAAGCTGAAAGAACTTATTCCGGTGTGGAAGGAGATCAGCCAAAGTTACGGTACCCGGGATATTGAGCGTCTGGCCATGGAGCTTGCGGAACTCGGCCGGGCCCATGATGAGCCTCTTGTGGCCGATATCGGAGAACGTCTGGGCGGGTATGCCCGGAATTTTGATGTGGAATTGTTACAGCAGGAGTTGAAAATGCTTGCTTCCCTGTTCGATACTTTAGAAGGGAAGGAGCAATGAGCGGACAGCTGGAAGCACATGAAGAAAAAATCCTTGTAGTAGACGATACAAGTGAGAACATAAAGTTTCTTGGTAAAGTCCTTCAGAGTGAAGGGTATCTCATATCCTTCGCCACCGACGGCCCTCAGGCCTTGAGTATCGCGCCCCACGGCTGCGACCTGATCCTTCTTGACATCATGATGCCTGGAATGAGCGGTTTCGAGGTATGCCGGAAACTGAAAGAACTGCCCGAAACCAAGGATATACCGGTAATATTTCTCACAGCAATTAACCAGAAAGAGGATATCGTGAAAGGCCTTAACCTGGGAGCGGTGGACTATATTACAAAACCTTTCCAGACCGAAGAACTCCTCTTGCGGGTCAGGACCCATCTGGAGTTGTCCCGGACCAGAAAACAGCTTATCAGCTATCTGGATGATCTGGGAAAAGAGAATATGGTGCTGGAAGAAGTATCCATCACTGACGGTCTGACCAGGTTGTATAATCACAGCTATATCATGGAGCGTGCCGTCCAGGAAATCGCAAACGCGAAACGTCATGGCAGCGACATCTCCATGATCATGTTTGATCTGGATTTCTTTAAGGATGTAAACGATATGTACGGGCATCAGGTAGGTGACCAGGTCCTGGTCAAAGTGGCCCATGCCCTGAAATCCCGGCTCCGGGAAGGCGACACTGCCGGCCGTTACGGTGGTGAGGAGTTTGTGGTATTACTTCCCAATACGGCTATGGAGCAGGCTGAACGCATCGGGGAGAGAATCCGGCGGTTTATTGATAACCTGGAGTGGGACATCGACGGATTGCATGTTACAATCAGCGGCGGAGTGTATGAGCGAAATGATGAGAATGCCGAAGACTTCGTGCGGGAGGCAGACAGACTCCTGTATCTGGCGAAACAAAAGGGACGAAACTGTCTCATGTGTGCTTCCGGCCGGACCAGGACCGGCAGCTGACCGGTATTTTGGCTTTACTGTCCAAACAGGATCATGAACAGTGAGCTTTCTGAAGACCCACAGCATCGACATTATAGAGACAATCCTCAAGGGGATCAAAGACGGCAGGTTCCCCAAAGGTAAAAGGCTGCCTGCTGAGCGGGAACTGGCCAGGGAGCTGGAGGTCAGCAGGGCGAGTCTCCGGGAAGCATTGAAGATCCTCGAGGTCATAGGCATCCTGGAAACAAGACGGGGCGGCGGTTCCTACATAGGAAAGGAAATAAACCTGTTCCCCCTGCTCTCCATTCTGTCGCCGTTTCTGTTTTACTGGGACGGGTATGAGATCGAGCTGGTTGAGCTGAGAATCCTTTTGGAGCTGATCGCCGTTGAAGAAGCCGCGAAAAACATTAACTGGGAAACAGCCCGTTACCTGCGGGAGCCGGTTCGCCAGCTCCGTGCCGCTGTCGAACATAACGACTCCTCTCTAAGCGCGTCGGCGGACATAGACTTTCACGAGCGTATTTTCCGCATTGCCCAGAAGCCTGTTCTGCACAAGGCAGCGGAATTAATCACTTTGCTGCTGGAGGTGTCGCGCCGCGGGGCCCGGAGTTCAGTTATTGCCAGGGCCGACCATCCGGAAAACCTGTACCGTGAACATGACCGCATTCATGAGGCTATTATTGCGGGTGACGTCAAAGGTGCCAGGAAGG
Organism: Spirochaetales bacterium; assembly: GCA_016935695.1. Taxonomy (GTDB): domain Bacteria; phylum Spirochaetota; class Spirochaetia; order JC444; family Marispirochaetaceae; genus JAFGQL01. The sequence continues at coordinate 7,893 of JAFGQL010000035.1, read as the reverse complement.
CCATGAAAGACCACCTGGAGTCGGTCCTGACCATTTACCGTAAAGCTTCTTCTATTCCCAAATATTAAGGTCCTGCTTCACCCTAGGGCGACATCGAGGAGCATCATGACCGCGAAGCCCAGCATTGCGCCAATGGTGGAAAGGTCGGTGTTTTTATCCTGCTGGCTTTCCGGGATCAGTTCTTCCACTACCACGTAGATCATGGCTCCCGCGGCAAAAGCGAGGGCATAGGGAAGGATCGGGCGCATCGAAACGACAGCTATTGCGCCGAGGACTCCCGCCACCGGTTCAACAATACCCGAAGCCTGGCCGTAGAAAAAGGATTTCCGTCTGGAAAATCCTTCTCTTCTCAGAGGGATTGAGACCGAGGCGCCTTCTGGAAAGTTTTGCAGCCCGATCCCGATCGCCAATACAACTGCAGAAGAAAGGGCCGCCGAGGGAATGCCTGCAGCTACCGCGCCGAATGCAACGCCTACGGCAAGACCTTCGGGTATGTTGTGCAGGGTGATGGCCAAAACGAGCAGTACGCTTCTCTGCCATGTTGTCGATATACCTTCGGCATCCTCCACCGGAAGCCCTAAATGCAGATGAGGCAGGTACCGGTCGACAAGCCAGAGAAAAGCTCCCCCCAGAAGAAAACCGACCACCGGAGGTACCCATGGAATAAGTCCCATCTCTTCAGCAAGATCGATACTCGGCGCCAGAAGGGACCAGAAGCTCGCGGCGATCATGACGCCGGCTGCGAATCCAAGCATCATATCCAGTGTTTTTCTGTTTATACGTTTAAAGAAAAATACCAGACCTGCGCCGGCTGCGGTTACAAACCAGGTAAACAGAGTAGCCATTAACGCCTGATATACAGGATGCAGATGTGTAAACCATTCAACCATCTTTATCTTCCTTATTACCATCGGGTTCCGGGATGCCTAGTTTCCGTTGGAACTCAATTCCATATCCTGGAATGTACTCACAGATCGCCTGGTAACAAAGCAAAAAAGCCGATATCGTGCAGCGATGTTCCGGCGCACTTGTCTTTTTCCTTTTCTCTACCGATAATAGGCATGTAGGAAGGGGGTTTACACGCGTGCGTCTTCATAACGATGCCCAGAAACTCATGAACATAATCACTCTCGACTCCCAGCTGAACAAAATCAAGGATGAGGATATTCTTCTTGAGCGTATTCTGCTGGAGGCCCGCAGGGTGGTGAATGCCGACGCGGGAACCATTTACCGGAAAAACGGCAAGGAACTTTCTGCAAGTTATGCCCAGAACAACACCCTGCAGAAAAAGCTGCCCCACGGAGAGAAACTTCCCTTCAAGGCATTCAAGTTCCCTATCAGCAGAAAAACGATCTCCGGTTATGTGGCTTCCACCGGTAAACTGGTGAATCTGGAAGACGCGTACCATATTCCTGCCAACGCCCAGTACAGCTATGACACGTCCTACGACAAAAAATCAGGGTACCGGTCCCAATCGATGCTGACCGTACCCCTGCAGACGGCCCAGGGGGGCATCCTCGGTGTCATCCAGATGATCAACAAGCTGGATCCCAAGGGGAAAATTGTACCTTTCACCAATGATGATGAAGTTCTGGTCATGCACTTCGCAGCAAACGCCACGGTGACACTCCAGAGGGCCATGCTGTACCGTGATGTGTTGATGAGGATGATCAGCATGGCCGAGCTCCGTGATCCCAAGGAAACCGGGCCTCATGTAAACCGTGTGGCCGGATATTGCATAGAGATTTACGAGCGGTGGGCAAGGAAAAACAATATAGATCCTTCGGAACTGGACCGTAACAGGGACAACTTCAAAATTGCCGCGATGCTTCACGATGTAGGAAAGGTGGCCATCTCCGACATCATCTTAAAAAAACCTGCCCGTTTTACGCCGGAAGAATTTGAAATCATGAAAACCCACACCGTTCACGGTGCCCGTCTTTTCCGTGATCCGAAATCGGATCTGGATATCATGTCCAAAGATGTTGCCCTTACACATCACGAGAACTGGGACGGTACCGGATATCCGGGGAGCATCAACCTGAAAACAGGCAGGCCAAAAGGCAGGAGAAAGACTGCTTTGGGTCTCATGGGAGAAGAAATTCCCCTGTGGGGCAGGATTGTCGCCATTGCCGATGTGTATGACGCCCTCCGTTCCAAACGGGTGTACAAGGATGCCTGGAGCGAGTCAGATGTGCTGGATGAAATGCGGCGTCTTAACGGTACCAAGTTCGATCCCGGGCTCATGGACATATTTTTTGAAGCCCTGCCGGTGATCACCCATATTGCTGAAAAATACGTAGACGAAGAATAGTCCTTTCCCTTATGTTTTTCCGGCGCCTGTGGTATGCTCGTCGCCATGGCAAGTCTTTACTGGTATGATCTGGAAACCTTCGGAAGAAACCCATATTACGACAGGATAGCCCAGTTCGCGGGGATACGCACCGACGATGAGTTCAATCCCGTCGGCGATCCTCTTGTGGTGTACCTGAAAATCACGCCGGATTATCTGCCGGATCCCCAGGCCTGCCTTATTACGGGGATTACCCCTCAGCACACAGTTGAAATGGGTTTGAACGAAGCTGAGTTTGCCCGCACCATCATGAATGAACTTTCCAAACCGGGTACCTGCGCCCTCGGTTATAATTCCATCCGTTTTGACGACGAATTTATCCGTAATCTGCTGTACCGCAATTTTTTTGATCCCTATGAGAGGGAATGGGCCGGCGGTAACAGCCGCTGGGACATCCTCGATCTGGTAAGAACGGCCCACGATCTGCGTCCCGAAGGCATTGTCTGGCCAAAAGATGAAACAGGTAATTCACGGTTCAAACTTGAACTTTTGTCCCAGGCAAACGGCATAGCCCATGATCAGGCCCATGATGCCTTGAGTGACGTACAGGCCACTATTGGTCTTGCCAAACGCATCTGGGAGGCCCAGCCCAAGCTCTTCACCTACCTGTTCGGCATTCGCAGGAAAAAGGATGTACAGGGGCTTATAGATCTTCACGCGAAAACCCCTTTCGTGCATACATCGGGAATGCTCCGCACCAGGGGCGGTTGTTCTACCTCTCTCATGATGCCCCTGGCACCGGATCCCGGGAACAATAATTGTATTTACTGTTACGACCTCCGCTACGATCCGGAGCTTCTTCTTTCCGGGTCGGTACAGGACATCCGGCGGCGTATTTTTACTCCCGCAGATCAGCTGGATGGTGAGCGCATCCACATAAAGGGTGTCCACGTCAATAAATGTCCTTCCATTTCCCCTGTATCCGTCCTGGACGACCGGACCGCCGCGCGGCTGGAGATTGACCTGGACAAGGCCCGGGAATATTACCGGCTGTTAAAACAGGAACCTTTGCTTACCCAGAAAGTGTCGGAAGTTTTTGCCACCCGCAGTGATACGTCCCTGCGTGATGTGGATCTGGCCATCTATTCCGGCGGTTTTTTTAACGACAAAGACCGTTCCCGTTTCTCCGCTTTGCGGGAGGCCGCCCCGGAAGACCTTCTTGGCATGGCCGGCGGTTTTCAGGATTCGCGTATTCCCCAGATGATCTGGCGCTACGCATTCAGGAACTACCCGTCTTTTATGCCGTTAGAGGAACAGAAACGCTGGATGAGTTTCTGCGCTTCCCGGATTTTGCTTCCGCCGGAAGGACAGGGGGTGAAGTGGAGTGATTACCGTAAATGGGTGGCCAAGTACCGGGAAGACCGGGACCTGGAACCTGCCCAACAGGTGGTGACAGCCGCACTGGAAGAATACGGCAATGAACTTGAACAGTCGGTTCTGCGTTACGGCGGGTAAGTCGAAAACCGCCTGTTTATTTGCGATTTCCCCCCCTGTGTAGTATGCTTGACGTATGAAAGGCGCACTGCATAACACGATTACCTCAGCGGTATTCCCATGGAACGGCGTTATCGGGAAATAAAGGCCCGGTTGAACGCATACCCCCGGCGGGAAGGGGCGGGGGTGGAGCTGGTACGGGCCTTCGGATCCCGGGAGTACCCCGGGTTTTCCCCTTTCATTCAATGCGACGAAATTCGCTCAGCCGATACGAAAACCACAGCGAGAGGGTTTCCCTGGCACCCCCATTACGGAGTTACCACTGTCACCTATGTTTTTGACGGATCCCTTGTGTACGAGGAAACCCTCAGTCCCGAGAGCGCTGCAGAAACCGGTGTCGCCCGGGGCGAGCTGTCAGCCGGTGATATACAGGTAATTGACGCAGGCCGCGGTATCGTGCACCAGGAACTGCCCCGTTTCAAGGATGAGTTCTGGGCCGTTCAGCTCTGGCTTGGTCAGACGGCCAGGGCACGGGGGCAGGAACCGTCTGTACGGACCTATTCTGAAGACCGTATACCTGTGTACCGGGGTAATGACGGCCTGATTGTGAAAGTAGTGTCCGGAGAATTCCGCGGATACACAGGGATTGTGGACGCGCCTTATCTGGCTCTTTTTCTTGATATACATATTCCCCCTTTCGGATCTTTTGCCCATTTCATTCCCGACGGTATGCGGGTGTTTTCCTATGTGCTTGAAGGTCAGGGGGAGGTGCTTCACCCAAAGGGAAAGGGGTTCCGCAACCGGGAGACTCTCTTGTTCGGCGACACAGGAACCCTGTCCTTTACCGGCAGCGACGAAGAACTGCGCCTGATACTGTGCGCAGGCAGGATTCCCGACGAGGACTGGTGTATCGACGGCCCGATGGCGGCGGGTTCAAGTGATGAACTGGAAGAAGCCTACCGGCGGCTGGAGAGGAAAGTTTTTTAGCCGGTCCTGGCATGATCTGATGTCTTTTCAGATGAGAGGTTCCTGTTAATTTATCAGAAGTATTCCCATCATTTCCCGGGTGAAGGCGTTGATGTTGCTGCTTAAGCGGTCAAGGATTTCCTGGCGTTCCTGCCGAATCATCTGGGCCTCGGAATTGCATACGGGAACATAATACTGCCCTGACGAACCTATTTTCATTGAATTCACGATTATATCCGCGTAATGGATGATCCGGGCGCTTTGGGGGTCTTTCGCGCGGTCGGGGTCATGGTGAAAGAGGATCATGTCCTTTAGCCCGTCGGGGAGATTATGGGCTGAGGCAAACTGGCTTCCCGTGCTGCTGTGATCGTAGGAAAGGTATTCCCTTTCAATGTACTGCTGTTCCCTGCCGGAGGAGCGGCAGAGGGCGTGGAGAATATAGGCTGAATCGGGTATGGCTGAATAAATGAGCAGCTTTCCTATGTCGTGGAGCAGCCCGCCGATGAAATACACTTCCTTGTCTTTATACCCGGCAAGGTCGGCGAGTTCTTTTGCGGTAACCGCGGCGGCTATGCAGTGCTTCCAGAAATTCTGCATACTTGATGCTTCCAGTACGCTGCTTTGAAAGGACCGGGTAAAGGCAATGCCGACAGAGAGCATTGCCAGCTGCTGGGTACCGATAATCGCGACTGCGTCGTATATAGAGGTAATTTTTCTGGTAAACCCGTACAAGGAACTGTTGGCCATTTGCAGCAGTTTAGCGGTGAATGCCGGGTCCCGGGAAATGGCGTCGCCGATGTCCTGGGCCGACGACAAGGGGGAACTTATAGCCCTGGAGATATGATAATATACCTCGGGAAGGGTAAAGAGGCTGCCTCGCTTTATCACCTCGTCTTCGCTCACCATGGTAAGGGTCAGATCGGTGACCCGTTCTTTGGCTTTAAGGGGTAAAAACACATCCTGGGTATGGGTTTGGCATTGGTTTTTGCTGAGTTTAAGGAGAACAGCCGGGACGTTTTTCCCTTTCCAGGTTGAAAACCCCCCTTCTATCATGTATTCCTCCGGGTCTTCGGGTGCCGGTATTGTCTGGGCGGGGGTGTCGTCCACATGAATTTCGGATATACCCCTGCTTTCCAGGATCTGGATAGACTTGACGTTTATCCGGGTGCCGGCGGCCAGGAGCCTGCGGCCCGAGGAGTCGTAAATGTCTTCGGCAAGTACTTTTCCAATGCTCTGCTCATCAAGCGGGATCAGAATCATAGGCGTCCCAGGCTCCTCTTCGGCATGTCCGTTCTCAGCATTCCCGTATATCGGTAATTTTTTCTACATAGGGAGCCAGACAGCTTGCCAGTTCGTCGCGGGTGACATCTTCAACTTTGAGGGTGCACAAAACGTTGGTCATGTCATCTCCCAGGAAGGTGCCGATGGCTATGATATTTCCCCCCTTGTCCCTGATGGCGGCGGCGATATCCGCGAGTTCCCCTTTTTTTTCGGGAATGAGAATTGTGGCCCGTATGCCTTTCTGCCGGGCTCCGAAGAGTTCAATGAATATCTTGAATAAATCCGATTCGGTAATAATGCCGGTGAGGTGTTCTTGAGAGAGGACGGGAAGGCCGCCGATGTTGTTGTCGGCCATGATTCTGGCGGCATCTTCCACCGTTGTTGACTCGTCTATGGTAATGACCGGGGTGCTCATTACCTTGTCGACAGTCAATTTAGACAGGAGTTCGGATATTTCATACACATCAAGGGATGTGGCCGAGGAAGGTGAAGCCTTCAGGAGGTCTTTTTCCGTGACAATACCCACAACAGCCCCTTTCTTGTCAACTATCGGGAGGCGGTGGATTTTCTCGCGCTGCATAATCCTTTTTGCTTCCGCGACATTCGCGCCGGGATGAATGGTAATAGGGTTCTTTGTCATCTTCCGTTGGACGGTCATCACTCACTCCTTATGAAACCGGTATCTCACCTCTAATCGTAAGGGCTCTTTGGTCTTGTGTCAAACCTAACTTTATCCTGTGATGTTCATGCAGACGGCTTCGTTCCGGCCGGGTTTCCCCTTCTGACTGAATTACGTTTATGCGGGCGGAATAAGGCCTTCTATCTCTTCCTTTGTGAAGGAATAATGGGAACCGCAGTTGTGGCAGGTGGTAATCAGGGGAAACGGGCCGTGTTCCCGGATGTCCTGGGCTTCGCCTGTCTGCAGATTGGTGATGAACCGGGCAAAGCGGTCTTTTGAGCAGGGGCAGGAAAACGAAAGGGGCTTTTCCTCCAGCACCAGGGGGGAGAGGGTGCTCAAGCGTCTGGATATCCACTCTTCAGGCGGAATGCCGGAAGCAAAGTCCTTTCCTATACTGCCTATAGTCGAAAGAAGGTTTTCCGTTTCGGTGATGAGCGTCTCCGAACACCCGGGCATTACCTGTAAAAAAAGGCCTCCCGAACCCGCCACTTCCCCGTTTTTATCGAACTGGACACTGACCTCGACAGCGGTTTTTGTCTGTTCCGAATGGAGGTAGTAATAGGCTATGTCTTTGGCGATGGTACCGTAGGCTAAATGAACGGTTCCACTGAAAGGCCGGACCGCACCCTCAATGTGGCGGTTAACCGTGAGCAAGCCTGCACCGAAATAAGGAGACAGGTTGAGTGATTCGGGAGGGGTGTCGATAGGAATGGGAACATTTTTCAGATACCCTCTGATCTGGCCGGAAGCATTAGCCTCGACGGATAGGCCGCCGATGGGACCGTTACAACCGATCTCCAGGGTGAGTCGGTCGGCATTTTTCATTGACATGGTCATAAGACCTGCTGCGGTATAGGCCTGGCCTAGAACCAAGGTTTCCAGAATTCCCAGCCCGTGGTTCCGGCGCATGTGGTTGATCATTGCGGTTCCCGCGAGAACCATGCCCCGCAGCTCATTGTCACCGCAGACAAAAGTCATACGGCAGTCATGGGGCAGCGACGCCAGGTGGCTTTCAATTCCGGGGTTATCCAAAGGCAGGGTTATCATGATCAGCGCACCACCCGGGCTCCGCTGCCCTTTACCACGCTTTCCACTTCTTTCAGGCTGGCCATGGATGTGTCTCCCGGTGTGGTCATTGCCAGGGCGCCGTGAGCGGCGCCGTAGTCTACGGCTTTCTGTG
>JAFGQL010000034.1 GCA_016935695.1 Spirochaetales bacterium | reverse complement strand
GGCGGAGTACCGCCCTCTCCCAAATTGCCTTCGCTACGCTACGGCAACTTCGGCTACACGCGGAACGTTACATGAACCTGTAATGGTAATCACTGAAACATTACGGCCTTTGTCATCCACGTATTACAAAAGATTACACCAGCACGGCTTGCTTACAGGTACCAGTAATGTTTAGAATGCTGAAAGCGGAGGACCGCACCATGGAAAAAATAAAAGTCGGGATCAGCAGCTGTTTACTGGGCAACAACGTCCGGTATGACGGCGGACACAAACAGGACCGGTTCATTACCGACACCCTGTCCGCCTGGTGCGAGTTTGTCCCGGTATGCCCGGAAGTGGAATGCGGCCTGTCTGTACCCCGGGAGAGCATGCGGCTTGTGGGCACAAAGGATAACCACCGCCTCCTTACCGTACGGACCAGGACAGACCATACCTCCCGAATGGCAAACTGGACAAAAAAACGTCTGAGTGAGCTGGAAAAAGAAGACCTGGTGGCCTTCATATTCAAAACAAAAAGCCCCTCCAGCGGATTGAGGGGCATCAAGGTATATTCCCCCGAAGGAAACGTGGTATCCGTCGGCGCCTCAGGCATGTTCGCAGAAGCTTTTACCCGCCGCTTTCCTGACATTCCAGTAGAAGACGAAGGCCGTCTCCATGACATGCCTCTGCGGGAGCAGTTCATTGAGACTATATTCGTACTCAAGCGCTGGCGGGACACGGTGAAACACGGCAAGCCGAAAGACCTGGTGGAATTCCACACCCGCCACAAATACACCTTCATGGCCCATCATCCAGAACTGCTGCGCGCCCTGGGTAAAACCGTTGCCGGCCTGGGAGCCGGAAGCTTTTCGGACGTAAAGGACGCGTACATGCACGATCTGCTGAAGCTCCTTGCCTCCCGCAAGACCGTAAAGAAAAACTACAATGCCCTTTTGCATATCAACGGCTACTTCAAGGACAACCTGGACAGGGAAGAAACAGCGGAACTTCTGGAACAGGCGGAACGCTACAGAAAGGAGATGGTTCCCCTTATTGTTCCCCTCACCCTTATCCGCCATTACGCCCGGAAATTCAAGCAGGAATATTTATTGTCCCAGTATTTTCTGGACCCCCATCCGATCGAACTGAAGCTTTTGAATCACGTGTAAAGGCCCACAGGAAGTAGGCGAAAATTACCGGTCTTCTTCCTCTATGGCGCCAAGTCGTACGGCAAGGCGCGTTTTGTTGTTGCATCCTGTCTTGTAATAGACATTCCGCACATGAGTCTGCACCGTAGATAGACTTACAAACAACTCATCTGCAATTGACTGGTAGCTTAATCCCAAGGCCAAGCACCGGGCTACTTCATACTCCCTCTTGGTAAGGCCGAAAGGCGCGTTAGAGGGAATAACCTGTAAATTACGCACATGGTTATAGCTTGTATACATGAACACAAGGTAAAAAGCCTGTTGGAACAGAATCCCCGTTTCGTATGGGACTCTGGTATAAATGAACGGGATAAGGGCATACAGCCAGTGAAAAAGCGTCAGAAAAGGCAGAAGCATTAAGCCGTACACCGTAAACCGCTTCCATATCCTAAATTCCCGTACGTCGGTATCGGTTTGCGGAACCGCCTTCCGTATTATAAGAAAAGTATACAGGACGGCCAGAACCAGGATGAAGTAGACCGACATATACAGAAGAATGAACATGAAATTCGGCTGGCTGAAATCATAGCGCGGATGTACGATCAGAAGTACGAGAGTATACATAGAGTAAAGTCCGGCTATGGACACCGCGGCTGCGCGGAAAAATAATAAGGCCCGAGGAAAAGCAGAAAAGCTCCATCGGTTCTGGAAATATCCAGTAATCATCACAATAAGGCCGCACAGGCTGATGTTCATCAAAACCGATAGGCTGACCTGCACCTCAACAGGGCTGGAAATAGTAAAAATCATCAGACTGTCAAACAGCATCACCGAATACACAGAAAGGTACAGGAGCAAAAATCTGCTCTGGTAACCATATGCACTGATTCGCAGACGTTTTCCTTGCCAGACCGCAAGGGCGCCGCCGCAAAGATAGGACGCAGCCCACAACACTTTTACTAAAAGGTTTAATGCCATGTTTTTACTTATATCACGGTACGCGGGGTTTATGGCGGTAAAAAATCACATGTTCATGGGATGCCTTTTTACCTACATCCTGGTGTAGCATCATAAAAAATAGGAGAAAAATCTTATGAAACACAAGCTGATGCTCCTTGCCTTGGCGTTGATTTTCATTTTCTTGTCCTGCGAGGAAGAAAAGGAAGACAGACCGGTACACGTTCAATGGGAGGGCATGTGGGAACATAGCGGGGCGGGTTTCGGGACCTTTGTACTGGACATAACCTTAAGCGGCGAGTACATGGCCTACCCCGCGGGCAGAGGCACGGTGTCGGGAACCTTGGTGCTGATGGGTATACAGGATGAGCTGATCAGTTCTTCTTCTGTCACAGGGACCTGGGAAAACAATCTCGACGCAGGCACCGATGAGTTTGAGTATGAAATTAGTACGGCAGACTCACTCGTTACCATGAGAGACACTCTCTCCTATACTACTGCCGCACAACTCAACGGTAATGAATATACCATCGGCTCAATCACCCTGGAGGATATTCAGGGTTCATTCCAGGCCCTGCCTTTGGCAGTCAGGGCGGCGGTCCCAACGGTAGAAAGCGCTGCCGTTCTCAGCCGGGATATCAACTGTCTTGATCTGACATTGGTGGAGGGTACCCTGTACGCGGTATGCGGCGATGATGATGCAAGAGAATTAGTAACCATAGATCCAATTGACGGTACCGTGACAAATGTCAGTACCGACTGCCCATTCCCCGCGGCCATCGCCTGGGACGGTGTCCACGGCTGGCTGCTGAACTACCATGAACCTGAGAATGGCAGTCTTTACCGCTATTCAGGCAGCAGTTTTACCGCGGTCGACATCGGCTACCCTGTTGTCAATGCCGAACTGAACGGGATAAGCGCCCTTACCGTAAGGGACAACAACCTCTACGGCATATCGGGAGGCTGGGCGTGGAGTACGATCGGACTCATTGATACTGCGACGACCGGGGTTACAACAGTACTCGGGGAAGGGTTCGGCGGCCCCGAGGGCCTTGCGCGGACATCAGGCCTTGCCGCTTCCGGCGGGGACTTCCTTACCGTGTATTTTGCCGCGGGCGGAGAATGGTGCCGGATCCAGCAACTTGATGATGAAGGCGAGATTGCAGCTTATGTGTTTTGTCCCTCAAACGAGACAGGTCCGATCGCGGCGGAGGAAAATACCCTGTATCTGGTTTACTCAAGCCCCGCGAGGCTGTTCGTGATCGAACTTTGACTAAGGAGAATCTCTTTCTATTTTTTCCCAGAGCGTCGCCGCGAGTTGGCGTATTTGCCCGGCATCTTCAAGGGAGGCTGTCGTTATGGCATCGACTTCCCCGTTCTGAAGAAACTCGTCCCTGGAGGTTCCGGGATCTCCATAGGTGGTAACAACAATAAAACGGGTGCCGGGTGAACTCATAACACGCTTTTTAGCCTTGTTGTTCATGTGCCGAGCAACCCCTGTATTGAGTATCACCACAACGCCGTACGCCTCAAAGTCAGCTTTTTTTATGTCGGAGAAATCACCGGCAAGGGTGACGCGGTATCCTTCCGGCGCCATGGATTGAAATTCCCGGGCCAAGAGAGATTTGAAATCGGACTTCTGGTAAAACAAGAGGATATTTGTATCTTGCCCCTCATCGGCAAAGATACCGGTCAATTGAAAGATAAAAAAACCTGCGAAAAAAAGTAACTTCAGCATTTTCATTGTCATTACCCCGTTTATTATCTCATTTGTTTATACAACATATTTCACCGCGAAACTGTGCCCTTTTTTTTTAGACTCGCGGATAACAAAGAATCCCAACCCGCCTATCTATTTAATACTATTAAAGGCTGACGCACCGTTTACAAATTCTCACCTTGAGCCAAGGGGGTACATTATGCGCGTTCTTTCAAAAACTTAAGAACCTCTGATAGGCCCGGACCATTGAGGGCATGGGGCATCGTCAGGCATACCAGGGCCGCAACGCCAGAGGCAAAGCGCACTGTATCTTCATCTGAGTACCCTTTCGCAAGGCCGTAAGCCAGGGCGCCCCGGAAGGAATCTCCGGCGCCGGTGGTATCAATAGGGTCTATGGCAAAGGGTTTAAAAATGTGCTTCCCGCCGCCCGTGCGCCCATACCACAACTCTTTCTCGCCGAAGGTAAACACCACAAGCCCATTGCATACTTTCAGGTATTCCTCGAACAGTGCTTCCATGTCCGCGCCGGGATATGCGCTGTCGGTAAGCTCATGGGAAATGGCGATGGCAGCGGCATGACGGGCGATGTAGTCATCGTGCCGCGAGTCCAGGGTCACGTAGGGGGTGCCGGTTTCCACACAGATCCGGGCGGCATTTTCGCTTGATTCCCGGAAGTAAGGGTCCAGGGCCGCTATGTCGCTTTCCACAATGGCCTGCCTGGACGGTTCGTTCCATTGCCTGGGTCCCGAATGAAAGGAGGCGTAGTTGCCGAACACCGTCCGGGATATGCCGTCTGCAATGACAATCTCCTCGGTACCGCCCTCGTCGGTCACGGTCACCAGGGACAGGTCCGTCCCGAAGGGTTCAAGAAGGCCGAAAACCTGGGGAGCATGGCGTTTCCGGACCCAGGTGCCGTCCAGGACTGCGTGTTCCCCCAGTTTTGACAGGATGACTGCCGAGTTGGCGGCCTCCCCTCCGACAGACAGAAGTGTACGGCCGATTTCCGCGTAGGTATTTGCCCTGGGGTAGGGAAAACCTTCCTTTAGGACATGCACGGTACTTGGTGAAATCATTCCGTAACAGTAAAAGCGAGCCATAGACCCTCCGTTGATTACACGAGTATACCCCGGATATTTCCGGATGTCTGCTCAATTAATTCGGGACAATCCTCTTTCAGGCGCTTGAAAAACTTGACCCGGAACCGCCTGTATGAGTACCATACCGGTTCTCATGAAAGAATTCAGCCTGTACGTATTTGATCTTGATTTCACTCTCTGGGACTGCGGCGGCACCTGGGTAGACCACACCGATCCCCCTTTTTACCGCCGTAACGGCCTCATTCATGACAGCCGCGGAAGACGACTCTCCCTGTACCCCGAAGTACCGGCGATACTCAAGGACCTGCATCAGAAACACATACCTCTTGCTGTCGCGTCACGTTCCGGCGAGCCCGGTTGGGCGGCGGAGCTCATGCAGTTGTTTGATATACAACGTTATTTTAGCCACATCGAGATATACCCGGGATCAAAAGTCGTTCACCTGAACAATTTAAGGGAAAAGACGGGTGTTTCTTTTTCCAGAATGGTTTTCTTTGACGATGAAGACCGCAATATACAGGATGCAAAAAGGCTTGGGGTGCGCGCGGTGTACGTACCCAAGGGGCTAACCCAGAATCTCCTGGTGTGATATTCACACCACACCGCTTTTATTAGTATAATTGACCAGAACAATAGAAAAACGGCTTGGACTACGGCGCCCATAGGTCTTGGGAAAAAGTTCACCTATAAATATATAAGAAGTATACAAGAAATGTAAAAGAAGGATACCGGTACAATAATGGACATTGACATTAGGAAAACAACGGAAGCTGATTATCAGGCTACGGAACATATCACAAGAGAAGCATTTTGGAACCTTTATGTACCTGGCTGTGATGAGCACTATTTATTACACGCAATACGATCACACGAAGACTATATGCATGACTTGGATTATGTTGCCCTTATTAATGGCGAAATCATAGCAAATATTGTGTACACTAAATCCCATGTAATTTCCGACAGTAATAGAAAAGTAGAAACCCTGACATTTGGCCCAATAAGCGTAAAACCGGAATATCAAAGAAAGGGCATTGGATCGCTTTTAATCAAGAAAACAATTGAGCTTATAAAAGAATCGGATATTCCTGCCGTAATTATATTCGGTCACCCTCACAATTATGTAAAACACGGTTTTGTCAGCAGTAAGCATTATCAGACTGGAATAGATGGGAATAGGTACCCGACAAGTCTTTTGGTGTATATGATCAATAAAGAGATATTCCATGGAAGTACCTGGACATTCCACGAAAGTACTGTATGTAATGTGGACAGTAAAAAAGCAGAATTATTTGATAAAGGATTTCCAGAAAAAGAAAAAAGATTTGAATACACCCAGGAAAATTTCTGGATATCATCCCATTCCTTTATCGAAGACTAAAGGGAGCTTAAGCCCTGTTCCGTTAATTCTCCGTCTCCCTGGAAATTCTTTGTATATTGTAGGATAAGGAGACAGCTATATGAACATAATTAAGGAAATAAACAACAGAAGGGCATACCGGGCTATCAGCCCAGAACCTGTAGAACGAGAAATCCTTACAAGAATAACAGAGGCGGCATCCCTGGCCCCATCCTGCATGAACAAACAGCCCTGGCGTTTTCTCATCCTTGATGACCAAGCTGCCCTGGAAAAAGGACGGAGCGCACTGAGTAAGGGTAATTACTGGGCGCAGAAAGCGCCGATCCTTGTTCTGGTGCTGACAAAAAAAGATCTGGACTGCGCCCTGAACGACGGAAGGGATTACGCGCTGTTCGATACGGGAATGGCGGTCATGAACCTCCAGCTCCAGGCGGTCGCCGAGGGCTTGCATGTCCACCCCATGGCCGGTTTCGATCCCGCGGTCATTAAAAAAGAATTCGGTATTACTGCCGAATGGATTGTCGTCACCGTGCTCGCGGCAGGATGGCCGGGAACTGTAGAAAGCTTGTCCGATGCCCACCGGGAGATGGAAATGGCACCGCGGCAGAGAAAACCCATAGAGGAAATTGCCGCGTACAACCGCTGGAATGAAGCCTAATCCTCGGCTAAAACCCCGGGACAATAGGAGGGAAGCCTGATACGCATCCCGACTGATTTCTTACCATCCCCCGCCTATGAAATACACCGATAAAAATGTTGCAGTTATAAGAACTCCGGCACAAAAGATTAGGAATTCCCCATTGAAGCCAATTTCAAACGCCGCTGCCGGTTCGGCCTTTTGCCAAAGGGTGAAAAAACCGAGCGCGATCGTGAACGACAGGCAGCCCCAAAGTACATTAAACAGGGAATTGGGAATGAACGCGAGCCACCTGTAAATAAACGGATGCCGCGTAATCTTACCCGAAATACCGTTAATAAAGTGAGGGATACCATTGCCGAAAAATAATCCGCACAAAAACAAAAAGATTCTGGACATTATTGCCTCCTGAGTGCCAAACTGAACTGGATTATCAACCCTCAAGCACACTTTAGGGTCAAGAGGATTCGGACATGAAAATCGGCGAACTGGCGGAAAGAAGCGGCCTGACCGTCCCGGCACTACGCTTTTACGAACGGAAAGGCCTGTTCGGAGTCGGAACGGTGAAGAGACTCGGTAACAATTATCGTGAATACGATGAGAGCGTTCTTGAAACGCTGGATTTAATAAAGAAAGCCCAAACTGCGGGGTTCAGTCTGAACGAAATCGACTCGCTGCTCGGACGGTACAAGGTCGAAGGGCCAAACTCACCTGAAATTAGGGCAGCCCTAACGGAAAAGCTCAAGGAATTGGACGATAGGATCACAGACATAATGGCCGTGCGGAATATCGTCGTCGAAAAATTACACAAGCGTAAAAAACCCGCGGGAAAATAGTAATCACTTCCCCACGGGTGTTAGATGTTATCAGACAGAAAAAACAGTAACGCGTTTATCCAAGGCTTGGTCCGAAAATCATATTGGGAATCCAGAGAACCGCCTCAGGGATAAATACAAGTATTGCCAATTCCAAAAGAACCGCCGCCATAAAGGGAATGGATTCCTTTGTGTAATCCTCAGGCGGACAATCAATTATCCCGCACACAGTATACAAGGCAGCTCCGATAGGCGGTGTCATAACCCCCAGAGTGACGACTGTCGCCATGAGTACGCCGAAGTGGACCGGATCAAAGCCAAGGCTCTTCACCATGGGCAGGAAAATGGGGGTGAGCAGCAGAAAGTTGACGTTTGAATCAACAAGCATACCAGTTATAAACAGGAAACCCAGCATGATCAGGACCAACAACTGGGGATTTGACGTAATGCCAAAAATGAAGTTGCTCAGGGCGACCGGCAGCTGGACCCAGGTGATGGCATAACTGAAAGGGCCGGACATGGCAATGATCAGCATGATGGCGCCGTTGTCTTTAAAACTGGTGACCACGGAATAAATGAATTTTTCCCAGGTGAGTTCCTTGTAAACGAACTTTCCGATGACCAGGGCATAGATGACCGCGAAAGCCCCGGATTCCGCCGGCGTGAACAGTCCGAACCGGATTCCGACAATCAGAATGATGGGAAAAAGCAGTGCCCAGACAGAATCCTTCAGATCATCCAGAAGTTCTTTTAGCGTCAGTTTGGGCGCGTCCTTTTTCGGCGGGTCGTATTTGTATACCCTTGATGTAATCGTTGTCGCTGCCATAAGAAACAGCATCATCAGGATACCCGGAATTATGCCGCCGGCGAAAAGCCGCCCGATGGATACCTCCCCGACAAACCCGAAGATGATCAAGCCCAGGCTGGGGGGAATCGTCGCGGTGATCAGGGCGGACACGCAGTTCACCGCGCAGATGTAACCTTTTTTGTACCCTATCCTCATCATCTCCGGTCCCAGTATCCGGGTTTCCATGGCCGCGTCGGCAGTGGCGGAACCTGAAACACCGCCCATGAGGGTGCTCATTACCACACTGATCTGGGCAGTGCCTCCGTACATACCTCTTGTCAGAAGCCGGGACAAGCCTAAAAGCCGGCGGGTAATGCCGGACACGTTCATGAGGTTTCCGGCAAAAATAAAGAAGGGAACGGCAAGGAACACAAATGATTTGCTTTGCAAAACAATCATCTGGACCGCCGTTTCCGTCGGCAGCATGGACTGGGTAAAAAAGAACACCATACCGGAAATACCAATAACAAAGGCGATAGGCATGCCTATCAGTAAAAGAACAATAAAGCAGAGCAGCGGCAGTGCCATATCTATACCTCCCCTTCTTCTTTTATGTTATGAGGACCCGATTGTCCGGATGTACCGGAACCGGGAAGTTCTTTTCCCATTATTGTCAGCACGAGAAAGTATATTTTCTGAACAGTGGTACATACCATGGAAACGGCGGCAACTACCAGGCTGAGGGTTACCAGCGAATAGGGAATCCACGGTATGGATTGAAATGTTTCCAGCCTTTCGCTCCACGCGAGTTTTGCACCGTAAACAGCCATCAACACCAGAGCTGTGAGGATAATCACATGGACGACAAGGGAAAGAATGCGCTGAAGAGACTGAGGCAGCGCGCGGGTCACAAGGTCGACGCCGATAATCTGTCCGCTTCTCCAGGCAACATCGGCCCCCATGAAGGAGGTCCAGGCCAGGAGCAGGATGGCCAGGTCGATATTCCAGGACACCGATTGCCGGAAAAACCGCAATACAGCAGAACTGAAAACCAGAAGAACCAGAAGTATCAGTCCTGCACCGCATGCCGCCTTTTCCGCTTCACGCAGCCAGCTGCCGATTTTTTTTAGAGTGTTCACTTGCTTTCTCCATTATGGGAACTTCATACAGTTCCGTCAGTAATACAGGAAGGAAAAGGGGCGGAACCCGGAAAACCAGGATCCACCCCCAAAAATACAGGGATTACAGCCCCAGCTGTTTGAACAGGTTTTCTTTCAGGTTGGGAGAGAAACCGAGTTCATTGTTATCATACAGAGGCTGTACGGCATCCTGGAATTCCTTGATGTCCACCTCGGTGATTTCGCAACCGCCGTCAACCATCTGCTGGTAGTAGCCGTCTTCCATTTCCTGCCCTTTCTTACCGTACTCGACCGCTTTCTGGCGGATAGTGGTCAGGAAGAAATTTCTTGCGCTTTCATCCATACCGTCCAGCAATCTGGTAGAACAGACAAAGGCAGTCTGCAGCATAAAGTGCTTGGTAATTGCAATATAGGGAGTAACCTCCCAGAATGAGTTCGGAGCAGCAGCGGAAACCTGAACTTCGGTTCCGTCAAGGGTTTTCTGCTGAATGGCGGGAAACACTTCACCGAAACCGATGGCAATGTTTGCAAACCCAAGGTATTTGGCAAGTCCGTTTCCAATGGCGTTTCCGAAGCCCCGGATTCTCATGCCGGCAAGGTCTTCAACATGTACCACTTTCCTGGTGGTGTAGAAATTCCTGAATCCGTTGTACATGTCCGCGATCAGATAAAGACCTTCTTTCTCCAGCTGAGAAGACCAGGTCTTGAACAGCTCGGTGTCGGGAAGTTTCTCCAGAACAGCGGGGTCGGTCAGAATATAGGGAGCCATAAGGATTCCCATGTCGGGAATATTGAACTGGCTGGAAAGTCTGCCGGGATCAGAAGGAACAACAAGGGGAACTCCCATCTTCGCCTGGGTTACCAGGGCATTGGTGTCTCCGGACAACGCGCCTGCAACAAGGACTTTCGCGTCAAACCGTCCATCGGCATTCAGCACATCGGCAACAGACTGCATCATCATACTCTGGGTAGAGGCAGCTCCTTCTGTTCCCGCAAAGGTTACCGTAATTTTTGCAGCGGGGGCCGCGTTTGCCTGATCATTCTTCGTACATCCGGCAAATGCGATCAAAGCCACCAGCAGCACCAGTGTGATTTGTTTTCGCAACATCACTCATCTCCTTTAAAAAAATGTTTTGCAGTAATTCCCCTGAAAAGGGAAAAAAGCTTCATTCACTGTAGCAGACTCCTGCCGGTGCACATTAGAAAAGTTACTCATTTTCTATAAAATCTTACTTTTATTGTGTGAAAGTTCGCATGGCGCGTTTACAATTTGCTCTGTGTGCCGGTTTTCATCCGGCTGCTTCTGTAATCCTTGG
The DNA here is from genome assembly GCA_016935695.1 of Spirochaetales bacterium. Taxonomy (GTDB): domain Bacteria; phylum Spirochaetota; class Spirochaetia; order JC444; family Marispirochaetaceae; genus JAFGQL01. Next base: position 16,226 of record JAFGQL010000034.1, on the reverse strand, counting down.
CAGTCATGCCGGTATGCTTTTTGAACATGCTGGAAAAGTAGTTGGGATTGCCCACCCCTATCTCCAGGGCAATCTGGGTGACCGACATGGACGTATCTACCAAAAGCTCCTTCGCGCGGACAATACGGACATCTGTCAGATAGTCGACAAAGGTCATTCCGGTTTCCTGCTTGAACAGGGCAAGGAAATACGACGAGCTGATGCACAATTCCCGCGCAACGTCCTTGTAACTGAGTTTTGTACTGTACTTTTTCCCAATGATGTGTTTCGCCTTTTCCATCATCCCGGAAGTCCTGGTCTTGTGGGTCCGGGCCACCTGGGCAATCACCCGTTCAACAAGCTGCTCAAGCCACAGGCAGGCGGTACGGTAATCGGAAATGTGATCTATTTCCCGGAAGCATCCGGTCACAAAGTCGTTCAGCTGCCGTTCATTACCGCCGCCGGTTATTGCCGCGTCGACAATTGAGCCGGCCAGTTCATACAGCCGCATCTTGAGGATATGGGGACGCTTCTCCAGGTACTTGCGGAAAGACTGGACGAATTCATCCAGCGCCTTTGCACATTCATCCTTGTCGCTTAATTTTATACACGACAACAGACGTTCCTTCTGGGTCTGGGGGTACCCGTGTTCCAGGGCCGGAACCTGCTGGATGTGGTTTACATGGACAATGGCGCCGTTACCAACACCGGCTGCATATTTCTGGGCATCCAGGGCCTCATAATAGCTGGTACGCAGGTCTTCCAGATTTCCGTAACTGCGGCCTATACCGATGGCGGTTTCCTGACCGGATTTGTCCCTGATATCCTGCTGAACAATATCCATAAGCTCATGGACCGTGTCACTGGTATACGCCGTGTGCTTCAAGAGGTTGAGCACCAGCCCGATGCGCTGGTTGTCCAGGGGGATGATGAGGTAGTTCCTGTAGCCGAGAACCGTGTCCAGACGGCGGGTTATCAGTCCGGTAACCGACCCGAACATCTCAAGCTCATATTTCGTCTCGAATGCGGGGTTTTTCATCATGACAATCACGAAGGTGTCCAGCGCCGGATCCTTGTCCAGACATTTGAGCATTTCTATGAGCTTCATTTTGGAAAACTGGCTGAAGGCAACATTCTGAATAATGTCTTCCTTGATGAACGGTACAAGCTTCTCGTAGTTATTGTGGACTTCCTTTATGTCGATCAGCACCCCGGCACCGAACAGAAATGAACTGAACATGGAAGAAAAATAATACAGCCACCATTGTTTGGTGACTGAACCGATAATGAAGGTCACGGCAAACAAGAGAATCCCGGAATTAAACAGAAAATGTTTGTTCCGGACATAGGACGACAAGGTCATGGCGCCCTTTACGGTCACAAGACGCGTGAAGGACGCGATCAGAAGCAGGATCCCGATAAGGACCTGCACTGTGATGGTAACCTCCCTTCCGTAAAACGGCCCCATCATGGAAGGAGTCAGGGCGTCATAGGCCACAAGGTTCCCCCATTCGAAAACCTTGTAACTGCCGATGGTCCCCAGGGTATTGAACATTACATAAACAAGGCCAAGGGCTATCCCTGCCAGAAAAATTCCGGTAATCCACCGGGGATTTCTGCCCCGGTCAAAAAACAGGGACGCGGTGGTGATGGACGTGATGCTCAATGAGCAGAAAATAAACACCCGTATATTCACAATCACCAGCTGGGCCGGCTCAGGGCCCAGGATCATCTGCAGGGGACGGCCCAGCAGAAACAGACTGAAGGACAAGAGGAACATGATGAAGTACTTGAACGAAGGGGCTTTGGAATTATTGATGATAGTGAAATAAATGAAGTAAATGAAAAAGAACAGGCCTGTAACCGCAGGAATGATAATATTGGAGAAAATCAACAGGCCTTTACTCATCGTACCATCATAGGGTCTGCCTATATGCCTGTCAATGTGGATTTGCCCGCTATATCAAAGCACACATAAGACCTCATGGTATTTCCTGTTCCGTCCTACCGAAAGTATGACAGGCTTCATACATCCAGCTTTTTTATAATCCAACACTAAAACTATGCCGACTTTTTGCATCAATACATTTTAAAGATCAAAAAATCTTTTACCATCAATCCTCCACCCCATACGGTAATGAAGAAACCATAGTGCGATTGATGCGGGAAATCCCAGAACAAGAGAAATGGACCAAGCCCCCCAGAATTGTTCCCCAAAGTGAAGGTTTATCAGTCCATCAGAGACAGATGTGATGATAGCAAATGACAAGATCACCCCAGCGATAAAGGGAATACCAAAATCTGTAAACCTGCGGGAAATCCATCTAAGAAAAACATATCCGATCACAAAAAGACTGGAAATCGGCAGAGCCACTTTGATAGACCAGTCTATAGGAGGGTATGTCCAGTCAATCACTATCAGGATGCCGGCAAACACAACAAGGATTACCGCACTGTATGGTACCGGATACGCGCTCAGCCTTCTAAGGGGAACAGTAAGTATCCAGAACCCAAACAAAAACCCACCTAGCCAAAGAATCCATGGCATACCAGGTTCTTGAACAAACCAGATTAGCAGCATAGGAAGTAAGGGCAAGAGAAGAACAATGCTTAAAAACTGAGCCGCATACTTTTTACTTTTCATGCCTTCGGATGTAGAGACGGCCAGCCCCTGGGTTAGAGAAGGATACCCTGTTGCCCACCTGCCGTCATGGTCCGGAAACTCTTCTGGACCAAGGGCTTCTGACGGAACGGGGGTCTGGCAAAGAGGACAGAATGTGGCATTTGTTTCCAGTTCTACGCCGCAGCGGTAACAATATATCATGATGTACCTCCAGTAATTCTGATGGACGCACCGGTCTGAACCAGGATACGAAAAAACTCCCTTTCTAAATCCCGATTCATAGCAGTGCTGCCGAAACTGATCACCAATTCATCTCCGTAAGAAATAACAGAACAATTGGTCTTGGTCCACGGACTTGGAGGTGGAGCAAACAGTACTCTACGTACCTCGTCTTTATACTGACTGTCAAAATCAACACGTCCAAGATTCGACAAAGAGGCAGAAAATTTTTTCTCTCCGGCAAGAGGAAAACTGGGGACAAGGAACAAGCGCTTAAGTATGCCTGGGATGACACGCAACGCAATGTTCGATTCCAATTTCCTATGCCGGGTAAAATGGGCCTGCAACCGCCAAGGAACGAGACTCCCACGCATTTGGTGCCGGACCTCGTGGGCTATTTCCCTAAAATCCCTTTGTCCTAGCCTCATGTCTATCTCCGGCGCGACAAAAGCAAAGAAATTACGTATGGTTTCAGAAGGAAAGAAGCGCCGCAGATCAACAGGTACCAGAATTCGCAATATTCCGCGTTGTACTTCCGTCTCAAAAAAAGCCAGTTTTTGCAGAGCCGCAAAAAGAACTGACACTAGATATTCTCCTAGTTTTAGATCATATTCTTTTGCTGTAAGCGCGAATGTCGATGCACTGCCAATACCAGTGATTATTCGGTACTGGCCTTTAGGAAGTAAAAAGGAACGAGGTCTAAATGCCCACGACATGGCATCAGAGGAATAAATGTCTTTTCTACTGTAACGGATGAAAGCATTCTCCCACATCTCACTGGTTTTCCTTCTATCAGACTCTTCATTCTGAAATCCATGACCGTTTCGCAGTTGAAAATATGTATCCATAAACCAACGCACAAACACCATGGCACCACTTCCATCGGTTATAGCGTGGGAAAACTCGAAGGCAATTCGATTCTGCCATGGGTTTACCTGGATCAATGATACTTCACCTCTATGATTGCTTGAGGGTATACAAGGCCAGGAGATTTCTGCAGCAAGTGTTCGTTTCCATGGAATTGGATGTAAATATGCCCAAAATAGTCCTGGCCGGAGTATCATGAAAAACCCGGGAAAAAGCTCCTCTGCCTTGGCAAGAACCCGTTCAAGACAAGGGAGATTAATCTGACATGTTGTCTCTACTGCTATTCTAAAATAGGAGGTAAGTCTGAATGTCCTGATGAAAGGCCAGATTCTCCCAACCGTGTCAAGTCGAAATAACGGCGTATTATTTGAGTTACTCACAACACTATAATATATTTAATTCCTGATTCCATGCAAAATTTGAGTGCGTAATAACGATAGTTTTTAATAGGATAATTGAAACACGAAAAATCAAGGGATGTATTTTTAACTGGATGATACGTTTTTTATATAAAAAGGGTTATTCTCTATGGTGGAACAAACCTATGATTATTAATCACCTTATCATTTTTTTTGATGCGTACAATAAAAAGATGGGTTACCGCCCATGAGCCTGTTACCAGACCATACGCTCAGCGCTACCCGCTACCTGGCACGTATGGTGAGCAGAACAGGATACTGGTACAGCTGGGACACCCTCACCGCCGCCGTGAAGGAGTTTACGGCAATACTTTACACACAGAAAGACCGGATCATACAGACCGGGGTTCCTTTAGTCCGTCACAGTAACGGTCTCGGTTTTTTATATGAAAACATGGGGTATCACTACCCATACTCCCTGATCCAGGAAAAGGAAATGCAGTCTCTCCCTTCCTCGGTAAAAGAGCTAATTGGCTCCGCCCACCGGTCCGAGGACCTTTACAGTGCCCTTTTTGATTTCAAGATCGAGGCCTTAAACGCCGTCTTAGCCTGCCTAGAAAACGGCGTCCCCGCCGCGGCGCTGAAAGACCAGGCGTTCACCTTTCTTACCAAGATCGCGGCATATTCCGAGACCCTCGACGTGTTCAACGGGGAAATAGAGCTCATGGCAACGGATTTTTCCGTTCGACTGTTCGGAACCTTGAGGGAACCCCTCTTGAAACTGAGCCCTCCTCATACCATGAGCAGCGAGCTGTTTTCTCCTGTGTCCGGCGGCGGACCCCGGGGAAATATAGGCATGTGCGGCACTGTGGCGGTCCTTTTGTTTTTGTCACGGGAACTGGCCACCCGAAGCATAGATTCCATATATAACGCCTGCACCGATATATCATCGGAGCTTGCCTATCCCCTGTTCCACTGTATGCCCCAGGGCATCATGGACGGTAACACTGCCGCCTTGGAAGAACAGAACAGGAACGCCCTCACCTTTCTCGCCGCCTACGAAACCTGGAAAGAGGAAACCAGAGAAGAAATACTCGACATCACAAGGCCGGACGAACCAATAGAGCTCAACCTTCCTTTTATCATGACACGGAAGAATTTCGAAACCGCGCGATCCCGGCTTAAGAATTTCATCCAGGAGCACCGGGAAATATTCGACACAGGTTCAGTATTGTACGAGCTGTACCGGGCGCGCGGCACGGCATTGAGGCCGCCTTTGGAAATAGAGGAAGATCAAGACCGCGGCGGGTGGGTATTCCGGTACAAAAAAAAGGAAGTCCATGTCCCGCCCCGTTTCAAGGGAGCGGCGTACCTGGCGGCCCTGATCAAACACCCGGGCACCGATATTCCCGCGTACCGCCTACAAGAGGACCGGGGAGACTACACAGACAGCCTTGAACAGCTGGTCCGCGAAGCAGAACTTAATTCAGAGGAAACACGGTCTTTTTTAGAGGAACTCAAAGACCTTGAGATTCTCATCAGCGAAGGAGGGTCGGAAGCCGCGGGGGTGTGGAAAGAAGCCCTTGCCATGAGGGAAGAACTCATCGGCAGCCTGGTCCGGCGGAGGGAAGAGGCGGTGGAAAAAATTGCTAAAAAGTCGGGAGACGCCGTCCAGAAAACCCTGCGCCGTGTCATATCCTTTATTGGAGAATCAGACAGGGAACTGGCCACCTATTTGGAACTTCATATAAGAACCGGCATAACCCTCTCATATATCGTATAGCTCCACAGGCAAAAAACCGCGGCAAATACCAGGATAATCACACTTCCCTTCAAAGAACCAGTTGAGTATACTTATTATTATGATCGAACAAGTGTTACCCACCTACCAGCTCTCTGCGGAAATAATTCAACTGGTAAAAGATTCCCGGGAATTCTGTTTCCTCGTGTCCCCCTATTACCAGCCCTGGCCCCTGTTTACCCGTACCCTGGAACGGGCAGCCCGGGAAGAAAAAAACCTGGTGTTCATCCTCCGGGCCGGAGACCAGCATTCACCGGACCTTTCCTACCTGAATACCGATTTCGGGTTTGACCTGGTGTACGTGAAAGGCCTCCATGCCAAGCTCTATATCAGTGAAAAAACCGCCATCTTAAGCTCCATGAACCTCTATGACAGCTCCAAGGAGCACGGCGTGGAACTCGGCTACAAAACCGACTCCAGGCGCCTGATCCGCGAACTGGTGGAATCGGTCATCCAGGACGACATCCTGGGGGTAAAACCCGCGTCGGTACTGAAAGGGCGGTTTTTTGACAACATAGGCCGCCTGTACAAGGAACCGTCCAGGAAGCTGTTCCGGAAAGACGAAAGTCTGGTTATAGAAGAGCCGGAAATTGACGAACGGGACTTGAGCCAGCACAAGAAATCGAAAGACGCGAAAGGCTACTGCATCCGCTGCCGGAAGGTGATTCCCATGAGCGTGTACCGGACCTTCTGTGACGACTGCTTTGCCCAGTGGTCCGCCTCTGCCGATCATGAGTCAAAAGAGCATTACTGTCACATGTGCGGAAAAGAAGCCCAGGTATCAAAAACCCGGGCACTGTGCTACGACTGCTACAACGATCTGGAAGTGTGGTAGGAGGGCGCTTTTTTTATGGCGCATCCATGCGCCGCTTTTGTCGTCATTGGAATAATTGAACCTATGTCATTTTTTTTCAGAATCTACTGTATAAAATGTGCTGCCGCTATTTGAGACCGTAATATATCCAGATATTCTCATCGTAATACACCCCGGTATTTTTCATGACATCAATATCCACAGGAGATCCGGCTCCTTCTACTATATATCTTCCGGAACCCAAAATGGACAAGCCGCTGATTTCTTCCCATTGTTCCACAGTTTTTTCAATGGCCATGGATTTGGCGCATTTTTTGATTATTTCTGCTCCGGATTGCAAATGAACACGGATCCATGGATCGAATGTTTTCCCGTCTTTCTTCCAGTGTATGTAATCAGTGAGTTCAATTAGCGGATACTTCGATTTCAACACCGGTCGTATCGGGATAACAAAATTCCTGAATTCGTTCACAAAGGCTACATTTTTTGCATGTTCGATAATTCGCCTGCTATATCCCTTCCGCTGATATTTTTTTGATACGCCGATCTGCAGACCGCCGAGACAGTTGGGCCTGAGGTGCTCCTCATAATCGCTTATTCCCTTCTGGATCAGCCAGTCCCAACCTTCATCCGGCAGTTGGTTCAGGTCTTGGTCCCAAAAAAACGGGATGGTATTTGCGAATCCGGTTACATCGCCGTTTTGAGCAACAAGGAAAAGCTGATATTCTCCGAAATACTCATCAAGTTTCGGCCAGTGCTTCCGGGCTACTCCGGAACTGCGCATAACCTGAGGCCAAATCTCCCTCACAATTTCCGAATGTGTTTCTGCGAGACTGCGTCTTTCTTTCAGTGTTACAAAACTCATGCTCATACGTTTTCCCTTTCACCTTTTCATGGCTCGAAGGTACGGCCACAACGGAACGCAACAGCGAATGGTTGCTGATTTTCGCCTTTATTCATCCCCTGTTCGCTTAGTTATTTATAGAGCGCTGCCAGAAACTGCTCAATCTCCATGTTTTCTCCCTCATAACACTCAAGAAGACCCGCAATCTTCTGGGCAGCCCTGCGCTCTCCCAGCACGCCCCGTTCGTTAAGAACAAGCTGGGCCCGGTAGTCGCCGTTGATGTAGTTGAGGGTCTCTTTCCGGCCTTCCAGAACAAGGTGCCGGGACGTATTCATGGCAAGGTATTCGTTCACTATACCGATCACCTCACCCTGTATGTAACGGGCCACAGAGGGCAGGGCAAGGTTGACTGCCTTTTCCTTCAACACACCGTTTTTCAGACTGTCCAGACTGCGGACACCTTCGCTCATAAGCACCTGAATGTCGCTGCCCTTTTTTATGCGTATGCGCTTCCTGATGGCGCTGTAATCGGCGTCGGCGGCAGCTTCGGGAGTAAACCCGCCCTTTATACCGTTAAGAACAAACCAGGTAAACACACGGAAAATGTCCCCGTTGGACCAGCATTCGGCGCCGGGAGTGCGGGCGATGAGTTCATCCACCAGGGTTCCCTTGCCAACCCCCGAATTACCGCAAATCAGAAGAACCGTTCCCGGTGAGTCAAAGCGCACAAGGGTCATGAGTTCGTCATAGACTTCACCGGGGCTCTTACCGTCCACGGCGATGCGTTCCCAGTCCCGGTGCCCGGGTGCGGAAGGCAGGAGGCCCTTTTCCGCAGCGATGGCAATGCCCTCCTTCAGCTTGTATTCGTCTTCCCGGTCGCGGTGTTCAAGGAGCTTCAGCTCCTCGTCGGCGATGCGCTCAAAGACAGGCAGTCCCTGGAGGCTTTCGATGATGGCGCGGGTCAGTTCGGCTCCGGCAAGTCCCTTTACGCGGGTTAATAATTCTCTGTTTGTCATACTGACAGTAAGTGTAGCATTTTCCGGGGCCTGGGTTGAAGGCCCCTCAGGGTGTACAACGGCCCTGACAGGATATCAGTTGCACGCAAGCGGCAGGCCTTGGTATACTGGCGGCAGCCTGATCAAAAAAAAGGAGCAGCCCGTGAACTTCCGACTCCGTCTGTTTTGTGCTGTTGCCCTCGTTGTCCTCTCGACGGCGGCCTTCGCGGCTCCGCTGCCCATAGAAGAAGCCGTTTCCCTGGCGGCGCAGGATATTGAAACCTCACTACAACCGGGAACAAGGGCCGCGGTTCTGGTCTGCCGGTCGGCCTCTGAACATCTCTCCCGGTATATCGTAAACGAACTGGTTTTTGCCCTTGTAGGTGCGGGGAAACTCGTGATAGTGGACCGGGAAGACATGGACCTGATCAGAAAGGAGCTTATGTTCCAGCTATCAGGTGAGGTGAGCGAAGCATCCATGCAGGAAATAGGAGCGGTGCTCGGCGCCGAGGTCATCATCAGCTGCACCGTAGACGAAGGAGCGGTTTTAAGGACAAAAGCCGTCGCCGTTGCCACATCCCGGCTTCTTGCCGTCAGTTCCCGGAGCATTCTCCAGGCCGGCACCTACCTGACCCTGACCGACGATCTGGGCGCCATGCACACGGTGACGGTCCGGACCGCCGACGAGCTGTTGAGCGCCATCGGCCCGGACAGGATCATCCACCTGGCGCCGGGTACCTACAACCTGAGCCGGGCACACCAGATACAGAACAGGTATGTGTCCTGGCGGGACGAATACGACGGCCCCTGCCCGGTGATAACCTCGGCGGCAAACCTCTCCTTCCGGGGAGACGAAGGAGCCCTTGTGGTTGCCGATCCGGCCTACGGGTGGGTGCTTTCCTTTGAAACCTGTTCGGGGGTGAACATATCCAACATCACCTTCGGCCACACCACCCCGGGGTACTGCCTGGGCGGCGTCCTGCGCTTCGCCAACTGTACCGACGTGTCCATCCGTTCCTCGGACCTCTACGGTTCGGGGACCACCGGTATTGAGCTTGACAGGGTGGATAACTTCATCATGGACTCGAGCATCGTCCGGGAATGCACCTACGCCCTCATGTATATAGAGGACTCGAGCAATGTCCGGTTCAGCTACTGCCAGTTCAAGGACACAGGGGAATACTCCCTCATCCAGATTGCGGATTCGGACAATGTCCGCTGGCATTACTCGGAGTTCACGGGAAACCGGGGCTATACCCTGTTTTCCGTCGACTACCTGAGCCGGGATCTGGGGATTGAAGGCGGCAGGATAGAAAACAACGACGTCAAGACTTTTTGCAATTACCCCAGGAGGCTTACAGTGGAACAGGTCGCCTTCAGCAATAACCGGTTCGACGGTCAATAAACCGCCGCTGTGTAACAAGGAAGTAACCCTATGGAACTGATGCCCTTATTGGCCCTTGCGGCACTCCTGTTGATATTCGGGTTTTTAATCCGGGGAAAAGGAAGCGCGGGTTTCTTGAAAGGTATAGAATCCTCCCGCAATGCTTCTATAGACAGCGGGGAACCGGATTTCAACGCGCGGTTTCTGGCCGCTGCCGGACCGGACCGCGAGGCGGTACATCTGGTGGAAGTCTTCAACCCTGTAGACCAGATGATCATCCGCTCCCTCCTGGATGCCCAGGGCATTCTCACCTATATCGAGCCTTCGTCACTGGAAACCCTCTTCCCCGGCGTGCGTCCCCCGGGACGCGACGGAACCGTCATCCAGGTGTACGACGACGAATCGAACGAAGCACAGGAAACAGTGGCGGACTTCATCCTGGACCTCAGGCAGAGAAGGACCGCCCGGATACACGAAAAACTGAAAAACCTTGGGGACAACGCCGTGCACGGTTACCGGATCCCCCCCCATCAGGACCGGATGATGCCCCGGCTTCTCATTGATCCGGGCAAAAGTAAAAGGACCCATACATGAACCAGACAATCACCATTCTTAATCAGGTTGTACCGGTAGTAGTGCTCATAAGCCTCGGAGCCGTCCTCAGGAAAACCCGGTTTTTATCAACAGAGACCGTCGCCGAACTGCGGGCCCTTACGGTGAACACGGCCCTCCCGGCGGTACTGTTCCTTTCCTTTCTGGACCTCAGGCTGGAAAGGGCCTACGCAGTGGTGTTCGTCGGTATGTTCCTTTTGTGCGTCCTGCTGTTCGCCGCCGGCAAGGTGATCGCCGCCGTTACAGGCTCCAAATCCGAATATCTGCCCTTTATGCTTACCGGTTTTGAGTACGGGATGCTGGGCATCAGCCTCTTCGGTACCGCCTATGGAATAGACGGAATAGGACCGATCGCCGTGATTGCCCTGGGACACGAGGTATTCATCTGGTTTCTGTTTTTGCCTCTTTTACTGCACAAGCGCAGTGACCGCCTGTCCATGGGCACCACCCTGAAGGCATTCGCCACCTCGCCTGTCATCATAGCCATTGTCGCAAGCCTGGCATTGAACCTTCTTGGGGCAAGGGACGCCCTGTATGAACTGCCGTTAACCGGGGCGTTGATGAACGCAGGCAGGATACTGGGTAACCTGACTGTTCCCCTTATTTTGATTATAGTCGGCTACGGCATCAGTTTTGACCTGAAGGGCGTCAAAGCAGCCCTGCCGGTAGTCCTGTATCGTTTCGCACTGCTCATTCCCGCGGCCCTGGTCATAAACCGGTTCTTCATCCGGGATTACCTTGGACTGGACAGGATCTACGAGACGGCCCTGTTCTCGTTTCTCATCCTGCCGCCGCCCTTCATTATACCCCTGTACACAAAACCCGGCCTGGACGAAGGGGAACAGCACCGTATCAACAATACCCTCACCCTTCATACCCTGTGTTCCATCGCCCTGTTCATAGGCTACTTCATAACCGGGCCCTAGACAGCCGGCCGTCGGAAACAGGCACGGTTCCACCCTTTTGCACTGCCCTTTCCCCCCATCTGCACTGGGCCGTTTCCTCCTTTACGGCCACACTGATGGCACCATTAAGGGAGGACAACATGAACACAGGTATCCGCATGGAGCCCATCGGCTCCATAGACCACACCCAAAAGGGAACGGTCATCCGTCTGAACAAAACCCTGGCGCCGGGGCTCACCGGCATTGGGGGTTTTTCCCATCTCATTGTTTTATGGCATTTCGACAAGGCGCCCTGGGACGGCACAACCTTGACCTACCGCTCGCCCTACGTGTCGTTCACGGGAGACCTGGGCATTTTCGCGACACGGGGCCCCTTCAGGCCCAACGGTATCGCAATGGACATCTGCCGGGTACTCGGCCTGGACGAAAAAGCGGGGGAGGTAACCGTGGACTGGATCGATGCCGAACAGGCAAGCCCGGTCCTGGACATAAAACCCTTCCACCCATCATCCGATGTGGTCACTGCGCCCCAGGTTCCCGCCTGGTGCGCCCACTGGCCAAAAACCAGGGAAACCTCGGGAGAGTTCGACTGGGGTTCTGAATTCGCCTTCGGCTAGGGTATAATGGACCGATGACCAACATCGACTATGTCACAAGCGCCATAGACCTCTTCGAAGAATCCATCAAGGCCGGCGGAAGCCGGCCCCTTGTTTCGGTCAAGGCCCTGTCTGCAAAAATCGGCTACAGTCCCCATTACCTGGGACGCCTGTTTCTTGCAACTTGCGGCATGAACCTGGGGCAGTACATCCTTAAACGGCGGCTGTCGGAAGCCTGTGTACGCCTGCAAAACACGAGGGACCCCATCCGGGAGGTAGCCGAGGCACTGGGATGGGAAGACTACTCGTCATTCTCCAGGGCCTTCAAGAAAGAGTTTGCCCTTACTGCAGGGCACATCAGGGAAGGCGCCCCTGCCGGCAGGCCCCTCACTCCCCGGGCGCGCCCGATGTCACCCCGGGCAGCCTTCAGGGCTCGGGAGCCGGAAGTGCGCAGGCTGGACGCCCTGCAGGTTACGGGCCTTGTGTTTTTCATGGACAATACAGTGAAAAGTTTCCACGGACCCTGGAGTATGTTTCAGCGCTACGGACAGCGCATACGGGGCGTTCTGCGTCCGGAGCTAAGTTATCAGTGTTCGAGCTGGCCCGATGATACCGAGGAAGCGTCCCAGGGCCTGTGGATACTCTGCGGCAGGGAGACCGAATCCGATGCCCTTCAGGAACCCATGTTCTTCACCAAAACCTACGAACCTTCCACGGTACTCTCGTTTATTCATGAAGGACCGATCGAATCCATTTATCATACCTATGCCTACATCTGGGGCGAATACCTGCCGTCCAGCATTTTCAGACCATCGGGCACCTTCGAGTTCCAGCGCTATCATGCATCCCGCCCCGGTGTGGAAATACTCATTCCTGTAGCAGAGTCCCCGGGCCCCGGGCAGTCCGGACGTTCAGCATCCTAGTCTGCCGAAAGCAGTTCTCATCAAATTCGGCCATTGCCCAGCCCCGGCCCTCCCCCCTATACTGCATCAACACTCATGAAAGACCGTCTGTTTCCTGAAATTATCCGTGTCGCCTTTAAAAGCCTGTTTCAGTACCGCTGGACCTTCGCGGTGACCGTCCTCACCCAGCCTTTTGTGCTTCTGTTGAACATGGCACTGTTTCAAAGCATTTACACCTACAACCAGACCGAGGTGATCAAGGGCTACGGATATGTCCAGATGGTCTGGTATTTCCTGTCCTTCATGATCGTCAACGCCTTTGTATGGAACGCCACTACCATAGAAATGTCCCACAAAATACTCTCAGGAGACCTGACCGGCGACCTGCTCAAACCCGTGTCGGTCCTGACTCTGGAACTGGGCTCTTCCATCGCCTCCAGGATCATCGCCGTCATCATGGATTTCCTGCCGACCATTGTCATCTGCAGCCTCATTCTGTTTCCCTCGTTCCTGACCCCCTGGTCGTTCCTGCGGTTTCTCATAGTCATCATTCCGGCTTTTTTCCTGAACTTCTTTACCGCCTACATCATGGGCATGGCAGCCCTCATCCTCAAAAACAACTCGTCTCTGTATGCCGTGAACAACCTCTTTGCCGCTTTCGCGGGGGGAGCGTTCATTCCCCTTGAGTTTTTTCCCGGCTGGGCCAACACCATTGTCGCCGCCCTGCCCTTCAAGTACATTTTTTACTGGCCCATCATGTGCTTCTTGAACAAGGCCCCCGCCGATGAATGGACCGCGGTGCTGGGCATACTCAAAATCCAGCTCATCTGGTGCGCGGTCCTCTTTGCCGCGGCCCTTGTTCTGTGGAAACGGCTGGTAGCCCACTACTGCGCGGCAGGGGGGTAACGGATGAAAACCGTACTCGGCCTTTTCGCACTTTTTTTTGAGACCAGCAAGCTCCGCCTGTCCCAGGCCATGGCCTACCGCCTGAACTTCATTCTCCATACCCTGATATCACTGGCCTTTTCATCCATCGGCCCGGTACTCCAGTACCTCATTTTTTCCCAGACCCGGGGATTTCCCGGCTGGAACCTCAAGCAGATTGTCCTGTTTCAGGGTATCCTGCTGCTGCATTTAGGTTTGCGCAGCACCCTGTTCGGCGCCCTCCATTATGAACTGCCCCAGCTCATACGCCAGGGCCAGTTCGACCGGCTGCTCCTCAAGCCCTACCCGGCGATCGGTACCATACTCGCAGGCGGCTTCGACGCAAACCACTTCGGATCAATCCTTGCCGGCACGGCCATCATCACCGGCTCCGTCCTGTCGACGGGTATGAAGGTCGGCATCCTGGAACTCGGGACCTTCGCCGCCCTGATCCTCATGGGACTGTTTTTGTACATGTCGTTTGAAATTCTCTACGCCGCCGCAGTCATCATCCTGGTCCGCATGGGAAGGCTCTACGATATCATGGGTATGCTCCACAAATTCGGAGAGTACCCTTTGGAAATATTCACACCTGCGGTACGCCTGTTTTTCATTACCGCCGCCCCCATGGCGATATGGGTGAATTATCCCGCCCAGGTCCTCCTGGGCCGTCAGCACATCCACATCTGGTATTCATTAATCTGCGCCGTCCTGTTCTTTTCAATCAGCCTTCTTGTCTGGCGGAAATGTCTGGGAAAATACACGAGCGCCGGAGGATAAGGTATGCACGGTCTACAACCCATCATCAGCGTCACCAACCTGGAAAAATCTTTCAAGGTGCAAAAACGGGAGAATGCGGGCCTCGCCAGCGCCTTCCGCTCGGTCTTTTCCCGGGAATACGAAACGGTAAGGGCGGTCCACGGCCTGTCATTCTCCCTCCGGCAGGGAGAGATCCGCGGCCTCATCGGCCCCAACGGCGCCGGAAAATCAACCACCATCAAAGTACTGTCGGGCATCCTGTTTCCCTCCAGCGGCGAAGTGTCGGTTCTGGGCATGGTGCCCTGGAAAAACCGCGTCAGGCTGGTCAGGCAGATAGGCGTGGTACTGGGTCAGAAATCCCAGCTCATCTGGGACCTTCCGGCAATCGACACCTTTGCCCTGCATAAAAAGATGTACGGTATTCCCGACGAGGTGTTTCAGAGGAACATCGGGTATTTCAGCGAAATCCTGCACATGCAGGACCACATCAAAAAGCCGGTGCGAAACCTTTCCCTGGGGGAACGCATGAAAGCCGAGTTCATGTGCGCCCTCCTCCACGAGCCGCCTTTAGTGTTTCTGGACGAACCCACCATCGGTCTGGACGTGATTTCGAAAGACGCGATCCGGACCTTCATCCGGGACGTTAACCGGGAAAAAGGCACCACCTTCATCCTGACCACCCATGACCTGAGCGATATCGAACGGATTTGCCACAATGTGAGCATCATTAATTACGGTACCATTGTGTTTGATCATCCGCTGGAACGGCTGAAAAAATATTTTGCCAACAAAAAACTGATTGAACTCCAGTTCAGGGAGCCTGTCCGCGCCCAGGACCTTTCAGGGTTTAAGGTACAGGAATCTGGCGACCTGACCGCATCTATAGAAATTGATACCGACGCCCATCCCCTGGAAAAGGCAATCGCGGAATTCTTCCAGCGGCTGCCGGTGTCTGACATCAATATCAACAACATCAGTATAGAAGAGGTCATCAAGCATATTTACGCCCTGAAGGAGTAATCGGGGAGGCATTCATCGGTACAGGTTTCACTGTTTTCCATAACCGGTGCATACACCCCGATGGAGAAAGAACCCGAGAGGGGCTCACTGCCTATGACCGTATGACCCCGGCCGAACACGACCGCCTTGTCGGCGAAACAGATCTTAAGCGGTGCCACGGCGGTGGCCAGGTCGCTGCACATGCTCTTTACCTGGACCGGGGCATACAGCTTTTGGGTGCCGTCGGCGCGGGTAACCTCGACGGTACTTGCCGATGTGGACAATGCCGTCACCTCGCCGGAGGTTGAGAAACTCAAGGAGGCGGTTTCGGCGCACACCCCATCGGGGTCGGGGTGGAAAGCAGTGAGCGTACCGATACCTGTTGAAACAGCGGCAGGAACAGAAGGCTCAACACTTCTCAGTTTTCCGTTTTTATAGAATGCTATCCCGTTCCTTACCGTCAAGGGTCCAACCGGCGTCTCGAAGGAAAGCCTGTCCGAAGGCCACAGGGCAATGCTCTCAAGCTCACCTGTTTCGTAAAACTGAAGATACAGCGGTTTGATCCGCAGGCTGCGGCCGTAGCAG
Source organism: Spirochaetales bacterium (assembly GCA_016935695.1). Taxonomy (GTDB): domain Bacteria; phylum Spirochaetota; class Spirochaetia; order JC444; family Marispirochaetaceae; genus JAFGQL01. The sequence continues at coordinate 59 of JAFGQL010000034.1, read as the reverse complement.
TCAACAGAAACTTCGGAAACAAGAGCGTACTCGTCCTTCTCCGACCAGAAGCCGGATAT
>JAFGQL010000033.1 GCA_016935695.1 Spirochaetales bacterium | reverse complement strand
TACTCATTGCCGCTGTTATTCTTTCAGCAAGCGAAAAAGCACCATTCCTGCATCTGCTTTTCGAAGCTGTCTCGGCCTTTGGCACCGTAGGATTGTCCACAGGGATCACTCCTTCCCTTTCTTTTACCGGCAAGTATGTCATCATCTTTCTCATGTTCCTCGGCAGACTCGGACCTCTCACCTTTATTGCGGCCTCGGCGGCCAGAAAAACAGTTTCCGGTATTACGGTTACATATCCTTCAGCTGAGATTCAGATAGGCTGACATATACACATTACAGGAGCGGCAGCATGAATCAGACAATAGCAGTTATCGGTTTGGGAGCCTTCGGCAGGCAGGTCTGCGAAACCTTAAGTGAAAAGGGCGCCACCGTTATTGCCATCGACAAAAATCCCCTGCTTATAGAACGGATGAAAAACACTGTCAACAAAGCGGTACTTCTGGATTCGACCGAGCAGGACGCCCTTCAGAAAGTTTCATTCGAAGATGTACAAACGGCGATTGTGGGTATGGGGGATGATATAGAGGCAAGTATCCTCACCACAGCCCTTCTGAAAGAACTCGCCGTACCTACAGTTATTGCAAGAGCTGTTTCCGATCTGCACGGGAAAGTACTCAAACAGGTGGGGGCGGATATCGTGCTGAATCTGGAGATAGAGGAAGGAAGGCGTCTTGCCCAGCAGCTGATCGCCCCTGACGCTCTCGACCGCATCACACTGTCGGCATCAATCAGTCTTGCAGAAATAATTCTTCCCGAAAGCTTTTCCGGATTCTCTGTGGAAAAACTGGATCTGCGCAAAAAATACCGTCTGAACATAGCGGCAATCAAGCGGGATGCCGTGCGAATAGATGAGATCGGCAACCCGCGAAAAGAGGAATATATCATAACCCCCGAGCCGGGCATAGAACTGAAAGAGGGAGATATCCTCATGGTGGTCGGAAAGAACGATGATATTAACACCTTTCTGGAAGAGCAGGGGACAAAATGATCATAACCGTCAACAAACGCAGTCTTTTACGGTTTTTCGCTGTCGCTTTTCTTGGGGTCATCGCTGCCGGTATCTTCTGCTACATCTCCCCGCCCCTTCCCCAGGCTGTAGCAGACAGAATCCCCGTCCGGGATCCGGACCGTTATTACCGTGAACACGCTCTCTTTATCGCACTCACAGCAGTCCTGGTCATGGTTCCATGTGCCTTTCGTCTGCTTAAAGAAAGCAGGAATCTTTCAAAAGAACTTACCCACATTATCAATCTCACCCGCATGAAGGAGTTCTCTCCGGATTCACGGCTTAAGCACCTGGGCGAGATAGGACAGCTCATCGCTACTCTGTATTTTGAACTGAACCGCCTGAGTGAACAAAAAAGTGTAAAAATCAGCGGGCAATCGAACCTCATTGCCTTTCTGACGGAAAACCTGGAGAAACCCGTCATTATTACCGACCACGCAGGAATTATTCTTCATACAAGCGACGCTGTACTCGCGAAATGGGAAACAACCAGAACCGCCCTTGCGCACAAAGACTTGAACAGCCTGATCACCGGCGTTCCGGTCCACGATCTGCTGCAGGATGTCTACAATCAATACAGGTCCGTTGATTTTGAATACCGGTATGCGGGAGAAGACAAAAAGGGCAAAGCAGAATCAGGAAAAGGGATACTCCAGCCTGTCATGAATTCACAAAAAGATCTGGCCTATGCTGTATGGCTGTTTTCCAACATACCTTTCAAAAAACTTGCCCCCCAGCTGGAGCCCCAGAAACAGGGCAAACGCATAAGCGATTTCTTTAACCGCATGAGAAAACAAATGAACAGGAAATAAATGCCGTTTTTTATTCTGGCGTCTGCAGAGACCCGGCCCATTCCGCGGCCCGTTCAAGCTCGCCTTCGGCAAGAGGACCCTCCGACTCAAGGACGAAAAACCAATTGGATACGATGTTGACAGCGCCTTTTCTTGCAATGAGCTTAACCATCGTGTCGGCCGCATAGCCGAATACACCGGCCAGAAAACTGAGTATTTTTATGTTTATTTTTTGTACATCCATTCGCGTGTCAAACACGCCCACAGTTTTGCCCGACAAAACACCCTTGGAAAGGTTCTTCAGATATCCGCGCATTTCCGTCGTGGGGGCAAAAGCCCGGGTTGGTGATCCAAAAATAACCAGACCGGCATTTTGAATGTCTTCCAGAGAGGTATTCATGACCCGTTTGGCCTCTGCATCCGGGCCTAAGGTTTGAGCGACAGTCTCTGCAACCTTTTGAGTGTTGCCGAATACGGAATCATACACTACCAGAGTTTTCATGTTTCTCTCCTTTGATGGTATCATTACAACACTCCAGGCTTAGTATTCTGCTACCTGGCTGACTTCCGCCCCTTCCCGGCTGGGGGATCTGAACGACGACAAGGCAAAAGGAGCGGTAAGCAAGGTAAAGATACCAAGCCCCAGCAGCAGCAGCCCCAGGATATAACGGGGAGAAGGTCCGAATATCTGCACCAGAAGGTCGATCAGAGAGCCGTCTACAGGCGGGTATACAAGGAAAAAATAACTTCCGGGTTCGTAGGGCGGAAATAAGGCTATCAGCTTATCGACAGGATACATAACAGCCACAAAAACAACGGTAACAGCGTACACCTTCCACATGGTCCGGTAGGAAACGCGGTAATTCTGCACTCCGATCATATACACGACAGCGGTAATGATGAACCCGTGGGAAATGAATGCCGCGAAATACCGGTAGGACGGAAACCCGTATACGCCAATGTCCGGAGTTAACAGGGCCTGGAGGGCTCCCCCGAATCCCCAGAAATACAAAAGGGAAAACAAGATTCCCCTGGTACGGCTGTTGGAAGAGTGAAGCATAAAGGGAATAAGGACAATGGCAAGACCGCACATGTGCAATAAAAGATTGGACGTGATGCTCCAGGAACCAAGAAGATAATGCCAGACATGAAAGATCAGTTCGTTCCCCCACAGGATTGCACTGATGGCATAAGGGACATAGATGCGCAGCACCTCATACCTGCGGCACAGTACCACCATAAAAATATTCATGACCGCAAGAACCGCGAGAGGTATCCAGTGGGAGGGACCAAAGCTCCTGAATTCCCTGCCGGGTGTCCCGAACACACAGCTGATCTGTACCGGTCTTGAGGCAAGGGTATTGCCCAGGACGTCGGTCATAACTGCCGACAGGGAATATTCGCCTTCCCGTTCAAAAGCGACCTTCTGCCTGAACTTGGACAGTTCGAGGACAACCTCTCCGTTATATACCGACGCAAGCCGCCGTAAAGGATACTCACCCGCTACGCGGCCGTCCATATCTTTTACAAGGAGAGTAAGGCTGGCAATTCCATCTTTATCAAAACCACGGCCTTCTATGGTAACTTCCTCGCCGACGACCGCGTGTGTCTGGGGGTAATACAACCAGACTTTTTCCCGTGGAAACAGGGAGCATGATGAAAACAGAGCCACGACGCCCAACAGTCCTAAGGTGATAGATTTCATGGAGACAGTATAAATGGGGCAGCGCGGAAATAAAAGAAAAAAATGGGTAAAAAACAGCGGCCTTTCCCGGTTCAGTCCGTGTCCTTATACAGGCGGTAGAGTCCCTGGGTGCCCGCATCGCCAAGACCCTTTGCCGCAAGCTTTTCATACAAGTCCTTTGCAAGCATAAGGCCAGGAAGGGGCAACCCGAGAGCGTCGGCAGATTCCAGGGCAATTCCCATGTCCTTTATGAAGTGTTTCACGAAAAAGCCCGGTGTAAAATCACCGTCGAGAATACGGGGCGCGAGATTTGACAGAGACCAGCTTCCTGCAGCCCCGCGGGATATGCTTTCCAGCACCCGGCGGGGTTCCAGCCCCGCTGCTTCGGCATAGGCGAGGGACTCGCAAACACCCACCATAGTGGCAGCTATGGCTATCTGGTTGCACATTTTACAGTACTGGCCGGCGCCCGGACCGCCCTGGAATACAATATTGGTCCCCAGGTGTTGGAGGACGGGGAGGGCCCGAGTAAAGGACTGTTCATCTCCCCCGGCCATTATGGACAGGGTCCCGTTGCGGGCGCCTGTGTCTCCCCCGGATACCGGCGCATCAATAGCCATGCAGCTTTTCCTGGCAGCCTCGCGGGCAATCCTCCGGGCCAGATCCGGACGCGAGGTCGTCATATCAATGAGCAAACAGCCCTTGTGGGCCTTCGCCAATACACCGTCCGGGCCCAGATAGACCTCTTCTACATCCGAAGGGTATCCGACCATGGTGATCAGTACCGTGCTATCAGCAGCAACCGCCCCGGGGCTGTCCCGCCATGCGGCCCCTCTTTCCAAAAGAGGCTGCGATTTCTCCCTGGTCCGGGTATACACAAAGAGGGGGTATCCGGCGTCAAGAAGCCGGCCGGCCATGCTGCCGCCCATCACCCCGGTACCAATAAAGCCGATTCTTGTTGTGTTCATGTGTTACTCGGGAAGAACCGGCAACAAATAATCCGACTTGAACGTATCAGACAACGCTTCCATGTAAATTTCATCATAATATTTTCCATTTAAAATCTGGCTCCCTGTTCTTCTTCCAAACTCTTTCAATCCCGCTTTTGTATAGGACTTTACCGCTGCTTCATTAAAGGAAAACACCCGCAGCATAATATTGTGCAAGTTTAATACTCGAAACCCGAATTCAAGCAGCAATTTAGCTGCCTCCGTTCCCAACCCGCGGTTTCTGTTTTCTTCATCACCAATAAAAATACCGAATTCAGCAGTTCGATTAATGTAATCAATATTCATCAAGGAACAGTTGCCGATTAATCTATCATTTTCCTTGGTAACGATTGCATAGTCGTTGGTGTTGCTTTTGCTCATTTCAACAAGTTTTTCTTTTTCCGATATCTCTGAAATAAGCAGTCTGTGGGCTCCCAAATTTTTCGTCAATGAAATATCGTTGAGCCACTTCGTGTATATCTCATAATCATCCGGATTAACCGGTGACAAATAAATCTTTTCTCCGACGATCTTCTTGTAATACTTCATGGTTATTATCCCATTGACTGAATGGACGACACAAGCGGTATTGTATCGATGTTCTGGGCCCCCCGCTTGGCAAGTTCATAGCGTATCCTGGGCATCGGGTTATCGGGATCGGCAGTATTCACCTGCAGACTGTATTCACTGAAGGTATCACCGCAGTTTTTTGTCGGTTCGTCGGCAAAAACCCGGTTCTCCCGGATATATGATTCAATCAGGGGGGCTTTCTCGTTTGCCACATTAAACAGAAGAAGGACCTTCTCTTCTGCGTTGAGAGCCCCTGACAGGTTCAGAAGGAACATATCAAGAAGTTCCTTTTTTTCCGGGTCGTCATAAATAGCCGGAGAAACCCAGATGCCGGTTTCCGATTCCATTATTTCTTGTACAATGTCCAGGCCGTAGTTTCGCAAAGCGCTGCCCGACTGGGTTATCTCTATTCCAAGGTCGGCGCCTCCGTTTTTTACCTTGGCTTCGGTTTTACCCCAGGTCTCATAAATCACCACACCTTTGTCTATTTTTGGCGGGGATGTGTATTTCTGTACCGCGTACTTACCGTAGGTCTTTTCCAGGCCGGCTTTCTCTACAAGCTGTTTAAGCCAGTCGAGGGCGATATAGGGCATCTCGGAGACGACACGTACTATGCCCCGGCTCTTCAACATGCCGGCGACATAGTCTTCTACCGATGTTATTCCAAGGCCGGCATCGGCAATACCGACAATTCTGACATTGCCCCGCTTAAGGGACATGACCTTTTTCAAGGGTATTTCCCGTTGGTATTCATAGCGGAACTCCAGGACCCTTTCGTGTATCCAGTCATCGCCGCCGATTGCTACATCGATTTCATTCAATCCAAGCTGGGAACCGAACTCCTGAGGCCGGCCGTCCCAGCCGATAAACGAACTCAATGTGGCAAAACGGCTCGGGCCGCCCGCTTCATAACCCCTGGTCTGAAAACCCGCGTTGTGTAACAGTTCGATCAAATTTCCACCCCGCTTGGGGTCGGCCAGCGATCCCGCCGGCATTCCTATGGTCAACATTTTCTACTCCTAAAAGCGTGCTATTTGATTATTTCCAGTGTGTCATCCTGCCTGATCCGCCGGTAATAACAGGACACATAGGGATTGCCGTCAGGCATTTTTGCGTGACAGGCCCCCTTCCCCTGGGGCGTCACAAGATACACCAGCGAATTTTGTTCGCAGTTTATGAGGATGTCTTCCACTTTGAGCATGTCACCGCTGGTCAGACCCTTTTTCCACAGCTCGTTCCGGGACCGGCTCCAGTATGTGGCGTAACCGCTTTTACGGGTCTCGTCAAAGGCCTGTTTATTCACAAAAGCCAGGATAAGAACCTCCCTGGTCTTCGCGTCCTGGGTTACCACAGGGATAAGGACGCCGCCGTCAGGACCGAAATCTAAAAGAAGTTCATTGGTATATTCTTTGGACATGTATATTCTCCCGGTAAAAATGGTAGGTTTATCCTAAAGCGACCACCAGGCTTGGTCAATGGCGAATAAAACTCTCATTGTTGTTTCCATGCCCCGGATGCACATATTTTTGGCCGGCAGCACATATATTGCCCATTTTTATAACAAAATGTAAAAAAAATTTCACACAGACCACATTTTTCAGGTATAAATAATGAAGAGGTTTTCCGAAAAGGAAAACAAAGGACGGTCCAGACATTCCCGTCTTTATCCTGACCAAAGGCACAGCGTGTTAAAGGTATCCGCATGAATGATATTTGCAGAGATTCTTCTCCTCAGGCAAAACACCAGGATACCGGCCCACCCCAGGCGATAGCTGCAGAAAAGAAAATCCGCCGCAAACACCTTATCAACAAACTCAATCACCATCATTTTGCCGTAAAGCCGGTTACACTGGTTTTTTCATCCGAGGAATACACCCAGGAACTCGAATATGAGGGATTTGTCGAGCCCTGTACCGATACGGATGTGCGGATCAGGGTGGCAAAATCCGAAGATCTGCCCATTCTCCGTAACTGCGCACTTTCATATATACAGCTTAAAACCGGCAGCGGATTGTTCAGACTGTACCCATCGGGGCTTACCATTAAAGATGACATTTTTACCGTGGACTTGCCGTCCTTTGGCGAGCAGATGGTTTCCACTGCCTCGGCCTACGTCCCGGCAAAGGACCTTCAGGCCAGAGTGTATCAAAACTCGGTAGAGCTCTTAGGAACCATTGAACGGTTCTCTTCACGATCCTTTCTTTTTATATGCGATAATGACGATAACGCCCATCAGCTGATCAACGGGGACACCCCGGCCCATGTACTCATTCAAAACAATGACGGACCGGTTTTTTCGGGAGACTGTGCTATAGCTCCCGCCCATACAGGCAGCCGGACATTCAAGCTCACCCCCGACCTGGAAAACGTGAACCGCTTCCCCGCAAAGGAATACCGATCAGCCCGGATCATTCTGGATAATCTTCCCCTCTTGAGTTTTCACCATCCCATGTCGGGAATGTACATGGAATTCCGTATTCATGATATTTCAGGCACGGGCTTCCGCATCTCCAACCAGCACGCCATACTGTTCCCCGGTCTGAAGATCCATGATGCCCTGATCACCTTCCCCGACGGAACAAAGCTCCGCTGTCTTATTCAGGTCATTCACACCAGGTACGAGATGGAGGAGTCCAGTGTAGGCATGGGCATTCTTGACATCCTGCCCCAGGACCATATCAAACTGCTTGCCATGCTCCATCAGGCAAGAGACCCCTACGCTTTCCTCTGCAAGAAAATAAACCTCCATCAGCTCATGGAGTTCTTTTTTGATTCCGGATTTATCTACCCGGCAAAATATGCTTACCTGCAAAAATACAAGAAAGAGATCCTGCTGCTGTACGACAAGCTGTACAACAGCGAAAACGATATCGCCCGGCATTTTATCTATCAGAAGGGCAACAGTATACTGGGTCATCTGGCAATGATGCGCTTTTCAGAAAAAGGCTGGCTCATCCACCATCACGCCGCGGCGCTGGAAGGCGGCATGAACGCAGGCATCCACGTACTGAACCAGGCGACCAGCTTTATTACCGACTCCTACCGATTTCACCGCATGAACCTGAACTTTATACTGTGTTTCTTTCGTCCGGACAACAAATTCCCCCAGCGGGTCTTCGGTTCCCTGGTACCGAAAATCAATGACCGCCAACAATGTTCCGTCGACCCCTTTGCCTATATTCACCTGCCGGCGGAAGAAATTCCCGCTGATGACGGAGCCGGCTGGACTCTTTCAGATCCGGAGCCCCATGATTTCCAGGTGCTGACCAAATACTACCATGCACAATCCGGCGGCCTCCTGCTGGAGGCCATGGATATTCTCCCTCATCAGAGCCAGAACGGCACGATTAAAAAGGCATTTGCAGAGGCGGGAATTGAACGGGACATCCAGCTGAAGACTTTGAAAAACAACGGCAGCCCGGCAGCCTTCTTTATTCTCAACACCTCGGACCCGGGACTCAATATGTCAGATCTGACAAATAATCTCATGATCATCATCATTAATGAGAACATGCTCTCCCGGCAGAGGCTTTTGCACGCGGCACACCACATGTGCGCCACGGCACACTCCGCGCACAGTCCGCTCCTTGTGTACCCCGAAGACGCGGCCCGGAGGCTTGACCTGAAAGCCGAAAAAACCTATGAATTCTGGATCATTCGTTCTTCATTGAGTGATATCTACCATGAACATGTGGAAAGTCTGTTCCGCGGTTCCATAAAAAACCTGAGCACCCCAGAAGGCGGCACACCATGACCGGGCTGAAACGGCCATATAATTCAAGAATCATCCAGATTTACCTTAAACTTCTCTCCCAGAAATATCCGGAGATAAACCAGAACGAGCTTTTAGCCTACGCAGGCATGAAGCGTTATGAAGCAGAGGATGAAGGTTTCTGGTTTACACAAAAACAGGTTGACCGGTTTCAGGAACGGATCGTTGCCCTTACGGGAAACCCTGACATAGCCAGGGAAGCGGGCCAGTTTTCCTGCCACCTCCAGACAAACTCCATTTTCCGCCGTTACTTCCTGGGAATTCTGGGACCGGTACAGGCCTACATGATGCTGGAAAAGAAAGCCTCGTTCATTACCAAATCGACCAGCTTTAAAACAAGGAAAATCAGCAACCAGAAGGTAGTAGTCACCGTAACCCCGATGGACGGGATAACCGAAAAAGAATACCAGTGCAGGAACCGTATGGGGACACTGGAATCAGTGGCGATCCCCATTCTTCACTCGACGCCCAGGATAGACCATCCCAAATGCGTCATGAGGGGAGATGACGCCTGCGTGTATGAAATATCGTGGCGGAACAATCTCCCCATGCTTATCAAGCGGTTCCGCTATTACTATTTTATTTTTGTATGCCTTATCGCCGCAGGCCTGTTCCCCCTGATGGACCTTACCCACTGGGTAATCGCCGGATTGTCGCTGTTTCTTTCATCGGCCCTTTTGACCATAGGGTCCAAAACCCAGGAAGTCAAGCAGATGCGCGAGACCATGAAAGAACTGCATCTTTCGTCGGACCAGCTGCTGGAACAGACCAAGAACCACACCATTCAGGCCAACCTGGCAAATGAAGTCGGTCAGGCAATATCGGTTCACGGTGATATCGGCCTGCTCATCGACGATATCAACAGCATTTTCGAGGAGCATATCAATTTCGACAGAGGAATAATTCTGCTTGTAGATGAACAGCGGGAGCATCTGGAATTCAAGGCTGGCTTCGGTATACAAGAAAAACACCGCAAACTGCTGTTGGAGAATACGTTCAGTATCAACAACCCGGATTCAACGGGGATATTCTCCGCGTGCATCAACAAACGGAAAGCCTTTTTGGTAAACAACCTGGACGAGATAGAAAACGACCTGTCTCCCCGCTCAAAGGCCTTCGGGCGCATGATCGGCACGAAATCCTTTATCTGCTGCCCTATCACCAATGAAAACGAAGCCATCGGCCTCCTTGCCGTCGACAACATTACCACCGATCGCCATCTCCTGAATTCGGATCTGAATTTTCTTAAAGGAATCGCGACGGTAATAGGAATGGGCATAGAAAACATCAAGCTCTACCAGGGTACCGAAACCCAGTTCAAATCCATCATCCAGGTATTGGCAACCAGTATAGATGCCAGAGACTTCCTCACTGCCGGTCATTCAGAAAAAGTGACGACCTACGCCCTGGGAATATGCCAGGAACTGGAACTGGATGACGATTTCAAGGAGATGATCCGTATCGCGGCTCTTCTTCATGACTATGGCAAGATCGCGGTCCCCGATTCAATTCTCAAAAAGAAGGGGACCCTTTCCCCGGAAGAATACGCCATTATCCAGACCCACGCGATCAAGACAAAGGAAATTCTGGACAAAATTCAGTTTCAGGGCATTTATACCCAGGTGCCGGAAATCGCCTACAGTCATCATGAACGGATAGACGGGAAGGGCTATCCCCGCGGTCTGAAAGGCGATGAAATACCGTTCGGCGCCAAGATAATCGCTGTGGCAGATTTCTTCGACGCAATTACCTCTAAACGGCATTACCGCAGCCCGATGGACATGGCAACGGCTGTTGCGACCATTCGGGCGGAAGTCGGCGGCCACCTGGATCCTGATCTTACCGAAGCCCTCCTGTCCTATCTTGGCAAACAGGGAATTCTCCAGGGGAAATTATACCGGACGGCAAAGATACGGAAACGTCAGACTTTTCCGCAGGCCATGATCAGCGGGGTGTAGGTAAAACGCCGCGGGTTGTTAAAAAAGGCCCAGGCCTCCTCAAAAAAGGCATCAAAACTGCCGCCGTATTCCTCGAAAGGATATCCTGACTGTTTGACTGCGACCTGCAGCTTCTTGAGCCAGTTCATGGTATCGGTGTCGGACAACTGTCCGTAAATACAATGCTGGGACCCGGCCTCTACCGCGATACTTGAGTATTCGGCATCAAACAGATAGGTATAGAGCTTCCGCCCTACAAAAGGATCCCAGTCCAGCTTTTTATACAGGTGATCAATACAGCTTTTCAGGGTGGCCTCCAGACGGGCGTCCATGGGATAGTGATTGAGGCAGTTATGATCAAGATCTATGCAGCACAGAATGCCGCCAGGGTTGAGGGACGCCTTTAGCCGGCGGATAATTTCCGACGCTTTTCTGCCGTTATATTCCAGCACGAACCGCACCCAGATAAAGTCGAATCTGCCCAGCTGTTCAAGGGAATTGCTGATATCTGCTACTTCAAAACGGAGGTCGGGATGTTCCCTCCGCGCGGATTCAATGCGCCTGGGGGCCCAGTCACAGCCCATAGCATCCGTACCAAAGTCGTTTAAAATACGGGTAGTAAATCCGGGGCCGCAACCCGCGTCCAGTACCCGCATACCGGGTTTGAGTCCTGCCCAGCTGGCCTGGGCCAAAACACGTTCAGGAATTGTCTTTCTCCGCAGGCGTTCACACTCCTGGGAATGTTCCATAATATACAGTGAACCGTCGTTGTCAGAATCGAAAGCTGCTTTGTTCATCGCGGGGGATTGTACCACAGGGCAGAAGGCACGAACAGCATTTTCTTTGAGGAATTCCCCGTTTCTCCAGGCCGGTTTTTCATTGACTTTTATAACAGGCATAAGTATTGTATGTCCCGATATGACACAGAAATCACTGCCATTTACCAAAGCCGATCTTGAACGGATAACCGACGAATACGAAACCCCTTTCCACATATATGACGAACAGGGGATACGGGAAAACGCCCGGCGCTTCCTCAAGGCCTTCGACTGGGTCCCCGGGGGGTTTAAAAACTTTTTCGCGGTAAAAGCCCTGCCGAACCCGAATATCGTAAAACTCCTTATGGAAGAAGGCATGGGAGCTGACTGCTCGTCCCTCCCGGAACTGGAAATTGCCCATATGGCGGGAATAAAGGGTGAAGGAATCATGTTCACCTCCAACGATACCCCGGCAAGGGAATTCCAGCGGGCAAAGGAGCTGGGAGCGGTCATAAACCTCGATGACGAAAGCCATATCGATTATCTTGAGGCTCACGCCGGAATGCCGGAACTTATTTGTTTCCGTTACAACCCCGGCAGCAGAAAAGAGGGTAATTCCATCATCGGCAACCCGACCGACGCAAAATACGGATTCACCCATGAACAGATCATAGAAGGCTACGTGAAAGCCCGTGCACTGGGCGCGCGACGCTTCGGTCTCCATACCATGGTGGCCTCCAATGAGCTGAATCCCGACTACTTTGTGGAAACCGCCGACCTGTTGTTCGACCTGGCCCTGGAAATAAATGAGAAAACCGGCATTGTCATGGAATTCGTCAATCTGGGCGGCGGCATCGGCATACCCTACAAGCCGGAACAGACCGCTGTAGATCTTGAATACGTTTCCGGGGGAATAAAAGCCCGCTATGACCAGAAAATCCGCGGCACTGCTCTGGAGGGTATGAGAATTGTCATGGAGTGCGGCCGGATGGTGACCGGGCCCTACGGGTACCTGGTATCCAAGGTCATACACCGCAAGGATACCTATAAAACGTTCATCGGCCTGGACAGCTGTATGGCGAACCTCATGAGGCCGGCCCTGTACGGAGCCTACCATCACATCACTGTGCCGGGAAAAGAAGACGCGCCTTTGAACCTGAAAGCCGATGTTACCGGCAGCCTTTGCGAAAATAACGATAAATTCGCCATCGACCGAATGATTCCTGACGTGGAGACAGGAGATTTCCTGGTTATTCACGACACAGGGGCCCACGGCCACGCCATGGGGTTCAATTATAACGCCAAACTGCGTTCGGCGGAACTTCTGTTAAAATCCGACGGGTCAGTTGCCCTCATACGCCGGGCCGAGACCATGGACGACTACATGGCTACGGTGATATTCTAAGGAACACAAGCGCTGGATGCCGGGATCATTCCTGGGCACGGGAAGGAAAGGACAGGCTGAAGACCGTGCCCCGCGGTTCCCGGTCACGGTAATTGCTGTACGAGTATGAACCGCCGACCTGTTTTACCAGCAGGGGAATGAGTTTGCTCCCCAGACCTTCTGTAACGCTGTTCTGATCGAATCCCCGGCCGTTGTCACGAAGGGTTACCATGCACATCCCCCCTTCATTGCGGAACGACAGATAAATTTCCGGATTTTCGATCCCGTCAAACCCATGTTTTATGGAATTGATCAGCACCTCATTAATAATCATGCCCACCGGGACAGCGTAGCTTATATCCAGTGACAAGTCGGAGGGAATATCCCGGATACATCCTATGGTCTTGCCTGAAGTACCGAACAAGAGACTGTCTGTAAGGTCTGTTATATACCCGGAAAAACTGATGTGCTTACCGGGATTCGAGTGGAACAGAAGATCATGTACCAGGGCTATGGAATAAATTCGCTGGACAAACTTCTCGTTCTGATCCTTGCAGCCGGCCGCATCGGTGTTTTTTGAATGCAGCCGCGCCAGGCTGAGAATGATGTTGAGATTGTTTTTTACCCGGTGGTGAAGTTCCTTCAAAAGAACGTTTTTATCCTCTAATGCCACCCGCAGTTCCTTCTCCACAGCGGTTCGGCGTGCAAGTTCAAGCTGAAATTTATAAAAATAATCACTCAGGAAGCCTGACACCGCCCCCACGGCAATACCGGAAATTTCGGCAATGAGCTTGCTCTCAGGAGAATACTCGGGGTGCCCCAGTATGGCAAATAACAGGAGATTGGCAGGAAGTCCGCAGATACCCGCGGCCAGGCCGCCCCAGAACCCGAAGGACATGGAAATTGCAAATACAGGCAGTATAACAAAATAATTTGCCGAGATATGAAGAGCGTTGCCGAAGGCAAGCACAATATAGATATACAGTAAAAACGCACCCCCTGACGCGAACCGCCCGTGTGTCCGCATCCACTGCATGAAGCCCTGGGCAAGAAACGTCTCTATAGGACTAAAACGTAACTTGTCATTTTTACTACTATATTGTAATTTATATTGTGTCATAGACTACCAAAACGTAACATATCCGTGGTATATTGTCTGCAGCAAACTACAGGAAATAGTATGACCATGAAAAAAAAGAGTATCCGAATTGTCGAAGATGAACCAGTCATTGCCTTTGAACTTTCCGATCTCCTGGAAGGTGAAGGATACAGGGTACTTCCTGTCCTTGAACATGCCGAGGATGTGCTGAAAGCCTACATCACCCATCATCCTGACCTCGTCATCATGGACATACACCTGAAAGGCTACACCGACGGTATCGACGCGGTACGCCGCCTCAAGTTACTGGCAAAGGAACTCCCGGTTATATTCATCACCGCCTACAACACCGATTCTACCAAAAGCCAGGCACTTAAAACAATGCCGACAGCCTATCTGACAAAACCAATCCATGACGGCAAGCTCCTGTCGACCATACAGACCTGCTTCGCCTGAAGACACGCTGTACCTCACGCCAACGGAAGCAAACTTTCTCTTGTGATTTCCGACAGCCTTATAGTATAGTGAATAATCAACCAGGATTATTCCGGTATAGTCCTTACACACATTGGAACACCGATGAAGAAATCTATCACGTTGTCTGACATTGCAAAAGAAAGCGGTGTGTCCCGGCAGGTCGTCTCCGCAATACTCAATCCGAACAACAGCGGGAATATTCGGTATTCTAAAGAAACCTGTCAGCGGGTCATAGAAGTGGCGAACAAGGTAAATTACCGTCCCAACAGGGCGGCGACCAGCCTGGTGAGAAACCGCCACGGCGCCCTTGGCATGCTGATCAATCGTACCGGATCCATTCCGTCCCAGACCCTCCAGCACCTGCTTACATTCAGCAAAGAACGGGATCTCATCATCTCTATCGAATCCTACGCAAAAGGAGACGAACAGCTGCCGATTTTTATCCGGGAAGACTGTGTCGACGGAATAATATTGTTTGAGAATTTCCACCAGAGCCTTATCAGCAGGATCGAGACCCTGAAAATTCCTGCGGTCTATGTCAACAACAATCTGACCAGCTCGCCAAACGCAATCACCTTTGATGAGCATGATGCCATGGACCAGGCGGCGGCCCTGTTCGCCTCCCGCGGGAAGGAGAAAATCATGATTCTTCTGCCGGAACCGGAAACCTTCAGCGAAAAGCAGCACTATTCCATAGAAGGCCGGCGGCGGGGTCTGCAATCAGCCTGTGAACGGCGGGGCCTTGCCCCTCCCGTCGTCATCAACCAGAATGTCCAATGGGGCGACCCCCAGTTTGACGCAAAGTCATACGCTATGTACAGGGGATTTCTTCTTGCTCATCCCCACATCAATGCCGCGGTACTGTATCATGACTCCCAGGCACCCGCATTTTACCAGGCGGCTTCCGATGCGGGGAAACGCATCCCGGAGGACATTGCAGTACTGGGCGTCCACTTCTCCGCCAATCAGACCCGGCTTCTGCCGGGCCTAAGCATACTCCTGATCGACCCCCGTGAACTCGCCCATACCATCATCGAAAGGCTGGAAAAAAAACGCAGCGGCGCGGCCGGGAATCAGAAACCCCAGGTACTGAAATACATCCTTAAAGAACAGGGTTCGAC
>JAFGQL010000174.1 GCA_016935695.1 Spirochaetales bacterium | reverse complement strand
TACCAACAATCCTGCCGCCCGGACCTAACTTCCAGGCCAGACGCAAACCAGACTGAGTATCGGAAGGCGATCCGTAAACAGAGAACAGAGTGAAGAGCAGAAGAAATGCAGTAACACGATTGAGGTTCATTACCGGGTTTCAGATTACTCTACAATCCGGCACGACTGCAATATGGCCGCGCCGGGCAGCCGGAACAGAGCGGCTTTTTTTTACAGAATTCTTTCGCAAATGCAACAATCAGGCCATGAAAGTTCTGGTACCATTCCCAGTCCCCTGGGGTACAGCCATGAACAACATCGGCAGCCGCCTGATACTCCATCCTTAACGGCAGCAGCCCCAGACGGGAAAATACACGGCGGGCATAGGCATCGGCAATAAACAGGGGCTCTGCATAGGCGTACAACAGTATTGAATCGGCTGTTTCAGGCCCTATCCCCCATACCGAAAGAAGGCCCTTCCGGTCGGGCGTATCCACACAGGAGAGGTAATTACATATTTTTTTAAGTTTTTCGGCCTTTTGATTGTAGCACCCGCTGGAACGTATCCACATCTTCAGATCGGAAAGAGGACCCTGCATGACGGCTTCTTTCGTCAGACACCCCTTGTACGAAAGTTCCGACAAGGCTTTCTCTACATTGGTCCATGCAGTATTTTGCGTGAGAACGGCGGAAATGACGATCTGGTCAATTTCATCCTGTGGAAGCGGATATGCAGGAAGGTAAAGTCGGTAACCCGCAGAGTCAAAGCCTTCCAGGGATTTTTTCGAATACACCGGCCACCAGCCGGGATATCCGTAACGATCCCAAAGGATTTCATAAAAACGATACACATCAATCATAATGAAGACACATTCACCGTCCCGGAGTAAAGGGGACGGTGAATGCAATTTATAAAGCTATTTTTTGGATCTTAACACTGACTGAGCAGCAGCAAGGCGGGCCGTAGGAACCCGATACGGAGAACACGAAACATAATTGAGTCCTGCTTTAAAGAAAAACTCGATTGAACGGGGATCACCGCCGTGTTCGCCGCATACACCCATTTTCATGTCAGGCTTGGTTTTCCGGCCAAGACTGATGGCTGTCTCCACAAGACGCCCGACGCCGGAAATATCCACACTCTGGAATGGATCATGGTGCAGTATATTCTGCTTGATGTACTCAGGAACAAAACTGCCAACATCGTCCCGTGAATAGCCGAAGGTCATCTGGGTAAGGTCGTTTGTACCGAATGAGAAAAAGTCGGCATGAGCGGCTATTTCGTCGGCAGTGATGGCCGCCCGGGGAATCTCTATCATGGTTCCAATAGTATACGCAACCTTTGAACCCTTTTTCGCGATAATGCCGGATGCAACTGCCTCGGCATTCTTTCGCAGAATTTCCAGTTCTTCCTGGGTACCTACAAGCGGAATCATGATTTCCGGGAATACTTTTTTTCCGGTCTTCGCCACTTCACAGGCAGCAGTGATAATTGCTTCCACCTGCATGTCATATATTTCCGGATAGGTAATGCCGAGACGGCATCCCCGGTGACCGAGCATAGGGTTCGACTCATGAAGTGAACTTATTTTGTTCTCCAGGATAGAAGGCTTTACATTCAAAACCGCAGCCAGGGCCTTTATATCCTTGGGGTTTGAGGGTACAAACTCATGGAGCGGAGGATCCAGCAGGCGGATGGTTACAGGTAATCCCGCCATTGCGGAGAAAATTCCCTTGAAATCCTTCTTCTGCAGTTTCAGGAGGTCTTTGAGAGCGACTTTCCTGTCAGCGGGATTTTCAGCGACGATCATCTTTTGAAAAAGATCCAGTTTACCCGCGCCGAAAAACATGTGCTCGGTTCGGCACAGGCCTATGCCCTCGGCGCCGAACTTCCTCGCAACCTGGGCATCGACTGGCTGATCCGCATTCGTGCGAATGACAAAGCCTTTTGTCTTAATACCATCACGGACCGCTTTTGTACGGATTTCGTCCGCCCATCCGAGAAACGTTGCGAGGTCTTTGGTAAGAGAAGGGGTTACAAGAGGAACTTCCGTTCCGAAAACTTCGCCGGTAGTCCCATCTATGGTAACAAAATCCCCGAGTTTGTACTTCTTTCCGTTTACCGTAAAACTATTGCCGGTAATGGCCAGTTCTTTACAACCGGCGACACAGGGAGTTCCCATTCCACGGGCTACAACCGCCGCGTGAGAGGTCATACCGCCTGTTGAGGTGAGGATACCTTCCGCTGCATGCATACCGCCGATATCTTCAGGTGAGGTTTCCTTTCGTACAAGGAGGACCTTTTTACCCTGGGCAACCCACTCTTCTGCTTCTTCTGCGGTAAAAACAATGCGACCGCATGCAGCGCCGGGTGACGCGTTCAAGCCTTTAGTAATAACAGACAAACTCTTCTTGACCTTCGGATCAATCATGGGATGAAAAAGCTGATCAAGCTGCTCAGGCGACACCCGCATGAGTGCTTCTTCCCTGGATATACGCTTTTCGTTTACCATATCGACAGCGATCTTCACCGCCGCCGGACCGGTCCGTTTTCCGTTCCTTGTCTGCAGGATGAAAAGTTCGCCCTGCTGAATGGTAAACTCCATATCCTGCATATCCCGGTAATGGGCTTCCATATTGTCTTTGATAGCCACAAGTTTTTCATATACTGCAGCGTTTTTCTTTTTGAGAGTTTCTATCCTTTGAGGAGTCCGGATACCCGCGACAACGTCCTCACCCTGGGCATTGATCAGATACTCGCCGTAAAACACTTTCTGGCCGGTAGAAGGATCACGTGAAAAACAGACACCTGTTCCGGAATCATCACCAAAGTTACCGAACACCATTGTCTGGACATTGACGGCGGTCCCTAACAGGTTTTTTATGTCATTGAGCTCACGGTACCTGATTGCCTGGGGATTATTCCATGAACCAAAAACCGCATCAATCGACGCCATCAGCTGTTCCCAGGGATCCTGTGGGAATTCTGTTTTGGTAATCTTTTTATAAGCGTCCTTGTACTGGGAAACAACCAGTTTAAGGTCATCAGCAGTCAGTTGGGTATCAAGTTCCACTTTACGTTTGCTTTTTATTTTTTCAAGGATATCTTCGAATACATGAATGTCTAGCCCTTTGGCGACATTCGCGAACATTTGTATGAAGCGCCGGTATGCATCCCAGGCAAAACGTTCATTGCCGGTCAGCTTTCCAATGCCGATGACCGCTTTATCATTCATCCCGAGATTAAGCACTGTATCCATCATGCCCGGCATGGAAACCGCAGCGCCGGAACGTACTGACACTAAAAGGGGATCTTTGGGATCACCAAGCATCTTTCCCATAAGGGTTTGCAGCTTGTTGAGATTGAGCCGGATTTCTTTCTCCATTCCCGCCGGATATTTTTTGTTATTTTTGTAAAACTCGCCGCATACCTCAGTAGAGATCGTAAATCCGGGAGGTACCGGAACTCCAAGTTTTGTCATTTCCGCAAGGTTCGCCCCTTTCCCGCCAAGAAGCATCTTCATTGTCGCGTCGCCTTCGGC
Source organism: Spirochaetales bacterium (assembly GCA_016935695.1). Taxonomy (GTDB): domain Bacteria; phylum Spirochaetota; class Spirochaetia; order JC444; family Marispirochaetaceae; genus JAFGQL01. The sequence goes on along the minus strand of JAFGQL010000174.1, from coordinate 3,284 downwards.
CTTTCCTCCGCCGAAAAAATAGACATATTTTGCCATTGTTGTAATCATTTCCTCCGTTACAGAATTGTTCTTTCAATTTTTAAGCATATGCACTATATGATAAAAATGTAATATTGTGAACCATATACAGGATAATTCTATCAAATAAAACGATTTATTGTGCGGCTGTCATTCGCTCACATCCCGGTTTTTCCAAAAAAAACCCCTGCGACCTAAACAGTCGTAGGGGTTTTACTCATTCACCGTGTGCGTTACGCGGTATATGCTTCCAGAAGCTGGCTTCTTGAAGGATGCTGAAGCCGCTTTAACGCTTTTTTTTCTATCTGCCGTATACGTTCTTTGGTAAGGTTGTAGCGGTCACCTATTTCTTTCAGCGACAGGGGACTTTTTCCGTTAAGCCCAAACCTGAGTTGAATAATTTCAGATTCCTTTTCGGTCAGGGTATTCAGCACCGTATTGATGTCTTCTATAAGGGAGTTTTCTATAAGCGTCTGCTCAGGGTGCTTGTAGCCTTCATCCTCAATGAAGTTGCCAAGTTCGGTTGAATCCTTTTCGGCATAAACCGGGGATTCCAGGGATACCAGATCTCTGGATATATTTATCAGATCCCTTACATGATCTTCATCCATGTTTACCGCTTTTGCCACATCGCGCAAATCAGGATCCTCGGCCTGTCCGGATTGTAGCTCCTTCCGCGCCTTTTCTATTTGTACCAGTTCATTTGCCCTGTTCAACGGAAGACGTATCATCCTGGATTTTTCACAGATTGCTTTAAGAATAGCCTGACGGATCCACCATACGGCGTAGCTGATGAAATGATACCCCTTTTCCACATCGAACCGCTCGATGGCGTTCATGAGGCCGATGTTTCCCTCACTTATTAGGTCAGTCAGGGGTAATCCCTGGTTTTGGTATTTTTTGGCTACATTTACGACAAAACGCAAATTAGCCTGTACAAGTTTATGTTTTGCAAACTCTTCACCCTTTGCGGCGGCCCGTGCATAGGTATTTTCTTCTTCCCGGGTAAGAAGGGGAATACGGTTAATTTCTTTAAGGTACATAGACAATACATTCTCATCATCATAGGTTCGTTCATGTCGTTTTGTAATCATTGTCGCCTCCAGCCATATATATTGCAGGATGCGTGCCAAAAAAAGAGCATGAGAAAAATTGTTCTATCTTATTTCTATACAAGCAATTAGCTATTAGTTTATTTTTTTTATCAGAATTATAAAAAGCCTGTATGCGTCAAAAGTACACACGATATAAAATTGGTCATTAAATTGTATCAAAATAGCCCATAAAAGAGCTCTTCCTCGCTTTTCGTGCGACCGCAGCATTGAAAGTATGGCATGCCGCTGTTACAGGGACAGGGGTCACTGGGCTGTATTTTTTTCTTTTCCCGGAAATTTACCGGAATATTCTGCCTGCTGTGATGGTCAGGTACGTGAAAGAAGGGAAAAATTATTTCCTGACTGTTGAAAATACGCCATTTTTCGCAGGCAGTCTTTCCATAGAGAACCCCGGACTGTTGCAAAACGACCCAGTTATCATAAATGAGGTCCCAAATCATGTCACGCTCTCCCTCGGAACCCAATTTCCGGGAATACTTGGACGAAAGATAGCGTTCCAGTTGTATGGAGTAAAAGGCATTCCAGTCATCCAGTTCCTCGCTTGACTGTTTCACCATACCGTATTGATTAACATGCCGGCGGTACATGAGTGTTGAATGCCCGCTGCGGTAAATGTTTCTGCCCGCACTCCAGCTCTTAACCGCTGAACCGCTCATACCAAGACGTTTCAAAGTAATGCCCAGGTAATACAAAATAAGATCCAATTCCCTGCGTCTGTTCACCGGACATTCATTCAGGGCAAGACGAAAATGTTTCAAGGCGGCCTGGGGATTGTGTTTGTTCAGTAAGCGAATCCCCCACTCCGCTTCCTTTTTAAAGGATAATCGTACCATAATTCATACTTAACATACTCACAGAATGCCCTAAAATCAATAAAAGAAACGTTCTACCGCTTTAAGAATCATTGAAGATTCTGTAAAGCTTTTTTGTGTTTCCGGAAGAGATTCTATAAAGAATTTCCCGTACTGTTTGGTAAGAAGCCGATTGTCGGCAATGATGATGACTCCTCTGTCGGATGAGCTGCGTATCAACCGCCCGAAGCCCTGCTTGAGTTTCATGACTGCTTCCGGAAGCGCCAATTCCTGAAACGGATTGCCGCCCCGGCGTAAAATGGCGGCATTTCTTGCTTTAGTGACAGGTTCGTTCGGCACACGGAAGGGCAATTTACTGATAATAAGCATTTGCAGGGTTTCCCCGGGACTGTCGACCCCCTCCCAAAATGAATCAGTGGCAAAAAGGACGGAGTTAACATCACGTTTGAACTCCTCTAAAAGCCGGCTTCGGTCATCATCACCCTGGCACAAAGGCCTGTAACCGGCTTCTTTAAATACGGGAGCAAGCTCGGTATAGCAGTTGGTAAGCATGGAGTAACTGGTAAACAGGATCAGCCCCTTCCCCTCGGAAAGGCTGATGAGGTTTTGCACAAAACTGATGAAAAACCACGTAAAATCCGGTGTCGACGGATCGGGGGAATCGGAAGGGATACCCATCAGCACATTTTCGCGATACGGAAAAGGAGACGGAAAACAGGCGGACCTTACCCGTTCATCGTAACCATCAAGCCCCACACGGTTTTTCCAGTAATCAAATCTGCCGTAAATGGACATGGTTGCAGATGAAAAGACAATGGTTTCCATTGTGTCCCACACTGCGCTTTTTAAAAGCGGTGCGACATCCACCGGTGTCTCGTTGAAACGTACATATACATTCCCCCGGCGGTCTTTGAGTTTTTCTATCCAGAATACACGGTCCGGCAGATCTTCCCATCGCCGGAAGGCCAAAAACAATTCAGCGAAGCCTCTCAGTCTCCCGGCTATAACCTGTGCATCGTGGACCGGAGGTTGTTCCCGTTCTTCTTCATTGAAGGATCGGCAACAGTCGATCAAAACATCTGCCAGAGTAAGGAGCTGTTTCTGCAGTTCCACACAGACTGTTTCGAGGATGTCAAACACAAAAGCAGGAAGCCCCTTTTCTATATGAAGAGTCCCTTCTTCCATGAATACCTCTGCAAGCCTTACTGAATACACATCAAAATCCGCTTTCAGCTTGTCTATCATGGCGGGAAGATCGGTGTAGCGGTTTTCTTCCGGCGCAAGTTTTCTCATCTCTGCAAGTACACCCGTCTCCGAGGAACCTTTTTGTGAATACAGT
>JAFGQL010000173.1 GCA_016935695.1 Spirochaetales bacterium | reverse complement strand
GTCGGGGTGGCAGGTTTTGGATAAGCGCCGGTAGTGGGCGTTCACAGTATCTGCGGAAGGCCGTTTTCCTGGTACAAAGGGTATCTGGAGGACTGCAAGGTACGCAAGATCGGCAAGTCCCGTGATACTCCCGGCCTTGGCTCCGTAACGCGCCGAAAGGTCCCGGCCGAACCCGGCATAGACACGCGCCCATTGCGGCATATCCGCCGCGCACAACTCCCTGGCGCGTTTTTTTGTTTTCGGGATAAACACTTCGTCCCACAGGGGATGACGGCCTCTGTTCAGTTCTTCTTCCGCGGTTTTTAAAACCTTGAGGCATGACAGGACATGGTCAGGAAGCCCGGTCATGGCCCTCTGTATCCACGCTTTCTTTTCTTTCGCGCGCCTGGCTTTGTCGGACAGAATGCGCGTCTTGATTGTCAGAAACAGCGGAAAGAACGGATCCGCCGGAAGGCGGTAGGTCCGGTAAAAGGCCTTGAGGTTTTCCGGTGGGACTGATGCGCTATTCAGTATGCGGAAGCAGCGGCTGCTGATCCGGATCCTGGGCAGCAGGCCTGATGACCGGAAATGGGCTTCCAGTTCCCGGTAGCGGGGGTGTTTGGCGAAGGCCGCAGGCTGCCGTGCAACAAGTGACGCAAGAGAATAGCGTTTTCCGGAATATCTGCGGCCCATATATTCGTTCTTCCTGCCCTTTTACCACTATACTTCCCCGAACCCGGCGGCTCAAGGCCTTGGCCTCAGGGTTTTCCCGGTAATGGCGCAAACACCCGTACCGGTGTATAGTAGGGCCATGCACGACTGGATAGAACGAAAACGCCGGGCCATCCTGCAGGTCCTCCACGACGCGGGAACCCCTGTATCGAGTGAAAAGATTACCGAACATCTTGAGTCTATCGGCTACAATATTTCCGAACGGACGGTACGCCATCACCTTTCCCAGCTGGACAAGGAAGGACTCACGGCACATCTCCCCAAACAGGGCAGACAGATTACCGAACTCGGCATACAGGAAATGTCCCGCACCAAAATTTACGAGCGGCTGGGATTCCTGACCGCGAAAATAAACCAGATGACCTACGCCATGGACTTTGACCTTTCCACCCTGACCGGTACAGTAGTCATGAATGTCAGCCTGATCGTGAGGGAAGACCTCATGGAAGCCATTCCCCTGGTCAAACGGGTGTTTGCCCATAACTATTCCATGGGCGAGATGATTACCCTCTTCAACACCGGCGAACAGGTCGGCGACCTTATCATACCCGAAGGGTATATCGGTATCGGGACAGTATGCTCCATCACCATCAACGGCATACTCCTGAAAGCCGGTATTCCGACCATTTCGCGGTACGGCGGCCTTCTGGAAATGGCCGACCACCAGCCCCGCCGTTTTGTGGCCTTGATCGACTATGCCGGGACCACCCTGGACCCGCTGGAAATATTCATCAAAAGCGGCATGACCGATTACCTGGGGGCCACCTCCACCGGCAACGGTCTCATCGGCGCAAGTTTCCGGGAAATTCCGAAAGCAGCCTACGAGAAAACACAAAAAATCGCCCGATATCTTAAATCCATCGGGCTCCACGGCATAATGGCCATCGGAAAACCCGAACAGCCGGTATGCGAACTGCCGGTGAATACAGAATGCCTGGGGCTGATCATCGTAGGGGGGCTCAATCCGGTGGCCATTCTCGAGGAATCGGGCATGCGTCTGGATTCCCACGCCTTATCGGCCCTGGTTGAGTATGAACGCCTTTTCCCCTACACCGATCTGGAAAAGCGCGCCGCTGCCATGCTCGCCGCGCCCCAGACAATATAGACGCATAAAAAAACCCCGGCGCTTAAGCCGGGGGTATGAAATCTCTTTCGCTTTTAAAAAATACAATACTTATTGTTACACAACGCCCTGGTCAATCATGGCATCGGCAACCTTGACGAAACCGGCGATGTTCGCGCCCTTCACGTAGTTGACGAAACCGTCTTTATCCTTGCCGTATTTCACACAGGACTCGTGAATGCTGCACATAATGCCGTGAAGCCTCTGCTCCACTTCTTCCCTGGACCAGGACAGCCGCAGGGAGTTCTGGGACATTTCCAGACCCGATGTCGCCACGCCTCCCGCGTTCGCAGCCTTGCCGGGCGCGTACAGGATCTTCGCGCTGAGGAATACATCCACAGCCTCGGGAGTGGAAGGCATATTGGCCCCTTCGGACACACAGACACAGCCGTTTCTGCCGAGAGTCTTCGCGTCTTCGCCGTTCAGCTCGTTCTGGGTCGCGCTGGGAAACGCCACGTCACAGGGAACACCCCAGGGGGTTTTCCCTTCGTGGTATTCACAGCCGTATTTATCCGCGTATTCCTTGATGCGTCCGCGTTTGACGTTTTTGAGCTCCATCACAAAAGCGAGCTTCTCCGCGTTGATACCGGCGGGATCGTAAATGAAACCGTTGGAGTCTGAAAGGGTGACACATTTCGCGCCGAGGGCAGTCGCTTTTTCCACGGTATACTGGGCAACGTTACCGGAACCGGATACCACGACAGTTTTACCTTTCAATGAATCGCCTTTGGTCTTAAGCATTTCCTCTGCAAAGAACACTGCGCCGTAACCGGTAGCTTCCGGACGGATGAGACTGCCGCCCCAGTTTCGCCCTTTCCCGGTAAGCACACCGGCGAACTCGTTACGAAGACGCTTGTACTGTCCGAACATATACCCGATTTCACGGCCGCCGACGCCGATATCGCCGGCGGGAACGTCAAGGTCGGCGCCTATGTGCCGGGAAAGCTCGGTCATGAAGCTCTGGCAAAAACGCATTACTTCGTTGTCGGATTTTCCTTTTGGATCGAAGTCGGAACCGCCCTTACCGCCGCCCATGGGAAGGGTTGTAAGAGAGTTCTTGAATACCTGCTCAAAGGCAAGGAATTTCAGGATGCCCAGATTCACGCTGGGATGAAACCTCAGCCCCCCCTTGTAGGGACCGATGGCGCTGTTCATTTGAACCCGGAAACCGCGGTTCACCTGAATTTCACCCTTATCGTCAACCCAGGGGACGCGGAACATGATGACCCGTTCGGGTTCTACCATCCGTTCAAGGATCTTGTGCTGGGCGTATACCGGATGTTCCTGAATGAATTCCTCAAGATTTTCCAGTACTTCCTGTACCGCCTGGTGAAATTCCTTCTCACCGGGGTTCTTGTCGATTACTTTCTGAAGAAGAGATTGGGACATATGGCCTCCATTACAGCCGTTTATGGCAATTGATTGCCTCAATAACAACACATGGCGGCAAATTTGTCAACCAAAATTATTCACAGATCATGTATACACCCCGTCCGGACAATCAGGAACTCGGGATTTCCGTTCCCGCATCGAACAAAAGGGCCCGCTGCTCGTGACTGTCCGCGAACAGGTAAAAGGCCCCGTGTGACCGTGTATCCACAACCCGGACCAAAAGCTCCTGCGCCGCCGCTTCCGGCACCAGGCGGGACAAGGCGTTCGGCAGGCTTTCCAGGGTTTTTCGGTCAAAGACCACTCCCTCATGACCTTCGTTAATGCCCAGGTACATGATGTCCATGTCCACAAGATCGTTGAAAAAATGGGTCCCGAGGGACAGGTCGGTATTGAGTCCTTCATGCATCCGGGAGATTTCACACAGTACAGACACGTTGCGTATTTCGTGGAACGATACCGGCACCCCGAGCTCGGGCATCCGGCTTCCCCAACGCCCCGGCCCCATCAAGACCAGACATCCGTCAATTTCGGGGTGGTTCGCGATTTTCCCCAACAGCCGGGCAACAGAAAAGCGTTCTCCCGTCGGCAGGGATGAATAGGCTTCCGGCACAACATACACGATATAGTCAATTTTCCGGATAACACTCTGGCCGATAACCGGCCCCCTTGTCCTGAGAATCACCCGGCGGGCAGCCTTCTCATCCGGCAGCTCCACCCTGGTTCCTTCCGTCCGGACCTGGAAAGGCCGGCACTGGAGCAGGTTTATGGCAAACCCGCCGTCAGGAGTGAAATTGGCGGTAAACTCTATGTCCACAGGATGGCGGTACGCCCCTTCGAGGGTCTGCAGAATTTCCTGCATCCTGCGGGGGAACTCGGATTCTCCCAGGAGTTTCTCAAAGGATAGATACCGGGAAAACACCTGGGCACTGCCGTATTCCCTGGCCCTCCGTTCCATTTCATGGTCACGGGTGGTGAAGATTTCCAGGGGCACATCATCGGCCGAGGCTGCGACATCTTCAAAAGAGCGGGACACATGGGCGTTTTGGACCAGATCCAGGACATTCACAATCCGCTGGCTGTTTTTCCGCGCTTCATCGGAAGTCCCTTCCGGGCGGAGCAGGGGCTCGTTCAAAGCGGCAATGCGGGTATAATCGTCATCATGGCGGTCAACAGCCCGTGTACCAAGGCCGAACACCAGGCGGAGCATTCCCGAGGCAGGATCAATCCGGTCGTTCCACACAAAGGGATTGAATGAGTACCCGACGCCCCCGATATGGGGAAAATACAGGTCCCCATGAAAACCGCCTGAAACACGTTGAACCAGCACTGCCATCTGTTCGTCTTCCGACAGAAGCCCGCGCCGGGAGCGGTACGACAGGGCCTCCCGGCTGGCCGTGCTTGCGTACACCGTACGTACGGCATCTATAAACGACGCAAGACGTTCCTCGGGACTTCCCTGATTGGCACAAAACACACTCTCGTATTTTCCGGAAAATGCGTTGCCGTAGGCGTCCTCAAGCAGGCTGCTTGACCGTACTATAAGAGGCGACTGACCGAAGTAGCCGACAACTTCCCGGAACTGGGCCACGATGTCCTGGGGGAACGAACCGCTGCGCAGTTTTTCCGCCACCGCATCGGCTTCCTCATACATGGCTGCAGACCCTTTCATCCGGTAGCGGTCATGCCAGATTCCGTTCAGGATGATATAGCTGTAAAACACATCAGACCCGATATAAAAGGAGTCATGGGTTTCAAGGCGGGTACCGTATTCAGGCACATCCTTTTCCAGTATCTTCCGGGCCAGAAGCATGCCCACCGCCTTCCCGCCGATGAGTCCGGTACCGATCATCCGTTTGCCGATGGCAAGAAGGTCTCCCAGCTCAAAGTAGTTACAACACAGGTCAAACAGCACGTCCTCCCTGGTCAGGGTCATGCGAACAAGACGAATCGCCAGGCTGTCCGGATCTTCAGCCGGTTTCTTTCCGTCTTTCACGGCGTCGTACACGGCCCTGGCGGTAATGAAGGTCCTGGTCCAGGGATCACGACGGTCCACATTCACGTCCAGCCAGGGCTGGGGGATATCCGACAGAATGGCGGAAATCTCCGCGCTCTCGGTTACCGGGCGGAACACACCGCCGTCCCAGCAATGAAGCATATACAGGGTACGTGATGAGCGGAGATAGGCTTTCAACGGAAGCACGTAGAACATGTCCCTGTGGCGGTACACATCCAGAACGACCTGGGCGGTTTCGTGGATCGCATTAATGGCCAGAGGGGTGTGGAGATTACGCAAAAGGACAAAATAGGTAACGGTCTCAAACTGGTACAGATACGGACAGGCAAGCATGAAAAAGTTGCCCAGCATCCGGTCTGAATACCAGTCAACCGCAAGGCCCGACAGACAGTCAAAGAGGTAATACCCGCCCTTCCCGTGTTTTTCTATGACCCGGTGAACGGCCAGCAGGAAGGCCTCAAATCCTTTGGCAGGGTCAAGGTGGTGGATTTCCGCATCAAGACCGTCCGGCAAAAACGAAGGATGATCGGCAAAACGGAAATAAATGATCTTCTGGCCGCTTGCATGAATGTTCAGACAATAGCGGTGGACAAAGGGGATGAAATCCCCGAGGCTGTCAGTCTGCAGGACAATGTTATCGCCGGCAAGCACCCCCTGGATGGTGGCATCGAGGGAAGGGATCCCGGTACTCAAGGTGCTCAGCAAATCATCCATTCATCCTCCTGCCGTGCGCGGGGCGCACCCTTCATGACTTTGATATTGCCTTTTTCAGCTGGATAATCTGTTCTTCATTGCCCAGGGCGATGAGCTGGTCATCGGGTTTGAGCCTGATAGATGAAAGGGTTTCCGAGGATTCTTTTAAAACCCGGGATCTGCCGTAGCCGTCCAGAATGCCGATGATGATAACCCCCGTATCCTGGCCGATCTGGCTTTCCTTTAATGATTTGCCAATCAGGCGTGAGCCGTCCTTTACGACTGCCGATTCAATTCTGACCTGATCGTCGCCGCCGGTAGAAAGAATATCCAGAAAATCTATGATGGCAGGATGGGTAGCAATAGTCGCCATCCGCCGCCCGGCAATCTGTTTAGGCAAAATGACCCTGTCGGCGCCGGCAGTAAGGAGTTTTCCCCGCGTCCTGTTCTCCGCTGCCTGGGCGACAATATGGAGAGACGTATTCATCTGCCGGGCAGTGAGGACCGTATACACATTCAACTGATCATTTGCAAGGCAGGACAAAAGGCCCCGTGCCTTGTCGATCCTCGCCTTCTCCAGCACCAGCTCCTCTGTGGCGTCTTCCTCAATGAAAATATAGTCCGGATAACGCTCTGTGTCGGTCCCGGAAAAGGCGTTATCAATCACGATGAACGGTACCTTTTTCTGGGCAAACTCCTCCGCTGCCTCTCTACCCACGTCGCCGAAGCCGCAGATGATGTAATGGTCCTTCATGAGACCGATCAGTTTTTTCATCTTTCTCTCCTTGATCGTGTGCAGGGCGTGTCCCTCAAACACATACGAAATGATGATCGTCACGGTGTACCCTATGGTTATGATACTGACCGCCAAAAACCCGATCGTAAATACCTTGCCGACACGGGATAAAGGATACACTTCTTTAAAACCGACGGTTGATGCGGTTATCACCGTCATATACAGGCTGTCGAGAACAGGCCACCCCTCTATGAGCATATAACCGGCGGTTCCGGCCAGGACGAGCAGGAGAATAAAGAACACGGCAAGTATGAATTTTACGAACGCTGTCATTTCGGTTTCCGATTGCTAAGTGTAAGGGCTTTTCGCCGTGAATGCAATTAACGACAACAATGAAATCTGGAGCCTGCTACACATCGCGGATAGCGACTGCTTTTCTGCCTCTGGGTTCTACGGTTGTGGCATACAACAAAACCGATACCAGGGAAGCCCCCAATGATGTATAAAAAAGTGCCGTGTAGCCGAACAGCTCCAGGACGCCCCCCAGGACAAGAATCAACAGAGAAGCAACACCGACAAACAGCCCCACAAGACCGACATACACCGGTATTTCGTGTTCTTCGCCGAACTCCATGGGCAGAGCGAACAGGGACACATTCTGTACGCACAGTACAAAGGCCCCCAAGGCAATTGTCAGATAAGAAAGCCACAGGACCTGAGAAAAAATGGCAATGAGATTGGCGGCGATCAGGGCCAGGGACCCCAGGACATGGTTTATCAGATGCCCTTTCTTGTCGCTCACGATGCCCAGCACAGGGTTGGCAACGACAAAAACCGCCGCGGTGATAATGGCAAATAAGCCGACAGCACTTTCCGGCAGGTCATAGGTCCGTATCAAAAACACGGGGAAATAGTTGTAGGAAACAAAGGCTACGGTAAAAAATATGCGGCCCAAAATGTAGCGGCGCAGGTTTGGACTGGACGCAAGGAGAGAACCAAGATAGCGGAAAAACTCCCTGTTCCCTTTCGTCTGGGCATGGTGTGCTTTGGCATCCGGCTCTTTTGCAAAAATAAACGCAGGAAGATACAGCATGAGAATTGTGGTGCCGATCAGCATGAGCACGGCGAAATTTTCGGGACTCGGCAGTGCCTCCATCAGCCACTTGATGACCCCTCCGCAGACAAAGCCCAGAATATAGCTCAACAGATTACGAACGGCAAACAACCGGCCCCGAAGATCGGTAGGTATGGTTTTTGCCGTAAAATACATAAACGCCGGTATATTGAGCCCGCCGGCGACCGATGTGACAAACAAGGCGGCTAAAATGAACGCAGCAGCAGCTCCGGGGGATTCACCCGCATAAAAAAGACAGAACAGACCGCACAAAAACCAGGGCAGCCTCTGGGCAAGCCCCATGAAAATGATCCATTTCTTTTTCCGCTTAAGCTTCTGAAGCCGCCTGGCCACGAAAATAGACGGGAAAAACACCCCCAGATTTTTGAACACGGGAATAAGGGAAATCAGAAAGGGGGCAGCGCCGAGTCTGTCCAGGAATACAGGCAAAATGCTTTCCGGGGAAAGAAAAATCATGCCTGTGAACCAGGAAATCCCGTCGAAGACATTCAAGGTAAAATTACGTTTCAGATACCGCCGGGCAGTATCTTCGGAAGCAGGATAAATCGGATCGCTCATACCGCGCCTCGTTTTTTTACTGCAGGACAGGAGCCGGGGTCGGAGAACCACCGGCACGGACTGCAGCCTATACAGGACACAATGCTGTCCTCTCTGCCCTCAAGGGTTTTCATCGCCCACTCTGGATCGGCAAGGATTCCCTTCCCGACCGCTACCAGATCAACAAGACCATCGGCAATCAGAGATTCGGCATCCGAAGGGTCGGTCACACCGCCTACGCCTATGACCGGAATTCCCGTCTGCTGCCGGACGGAAATCCCCAGCTGCATGATGGAAGAATAAGGACTCCCCGGCAACGGCGGTTCTGATGGCACATCGTGACCGTTGGATACATGAAGAAGAGGCGCGCCAAGAAGGGATAAACGCCGGGCAGTGTCTATACCTTCATCCAGAGTCAAGCCGTTGTTTTCCGCTGCCCCGAGCCGGACGGTTACCAGCGCCCGGCTGCCGACCTCCCGGGCCGCCGCTTCGTAACACTCAAGTAAAAACCGCTGCCGGTTGGAAAGGCTGCCACCGTATTCGTCGTTCCTTGCATTGGTTTTTGGGGATAAAAACTGGCAGCCCAGATAACCGTGGGCCCCATGAAGCTCAATATATTCATACCCGATATCCGCTGCCGTCCGGGCCGCACGGACAAAGTCCTCCTGAATACGGGAAATATCCGGGCGGGAAAGCTCCCTGCAGGACTGGCCGGAAGGATACCGGGAAGCCGAGGGCACGAGAGGTGTTTCGCCGTAGAGGTACTCACTCCTGGTTTTTCCCCCGGCATGATGCAGCTGAATGCCCGGGACCGATCCGTTGCGTCTGATGACCTCTGCAAGCCGCTCCAACCCTTGTGCCTGTGCAGTGTTGAACAGACACAACTGGGAGCCCTTCAGCCTGCCTTCGGGAGACACAGCTGTAGCCTCCACAATCACCAGTCCCGGTCCTTTGCGTTCGCGGTAATGGTTCAAATGGGTTTCGTTTACAAGACCGCTTTGGTCCGAGGCCCAGATGACCAGGGGCGGCATAACAATCCTGTTTGAAAGAGAAAGGCCGCCGATGCGGATCGGGGCCGATAGATGCTGATACCTCATGTAATCAACCTATCATATTAGAACGGTGTACTTCCATAGGAACACGCTGATAAATATCAGTTAAACGCCGGCATTTCCGTCCCGGTCCCCCATGTTTTGTATGAGCATCTCTTTGGTGAGGGTTTTTTTGCTTAGAAGGTATACCGTCACTCCTATCGCGATGCACACAAGTACAATCCGGAGCCACAGGAAGTCGATAAAAAAAACCGCAGTGGATGTAATGACAAGCCACAGCATGACAATCGAAACAATTTTCGCTTTTCTGCTGATGGCCCCGTATTCAATGTACGAACGGATATAGAGTCCCAGCACCGGATGATTGATCAGCCACGAATATAAGCGTCTGGAACTCCGCAGATAACAGGCGGCAGAAAGTAAAAGAAAGGGTGTAGTCGGCAGGACCGGGAGGAAAATACCGACAACCCCTAATGACAAAGACGCGCTACCGGCCATGATGAGAAGCATCTGTTTCATATATACATTCCGGTCACCCTTATTCAAGGCGACGGTTTTCCTCCTGTGCTTCTATTCGTATCAGGCACTGTCGAACCGGTCAAGATTCATTACCTTAGTCCATGCGGCGGCAAAGTCCTTGAAGAATTTTTCCTTGGAATCCCGGCATGCATATACTTCTGCCAACGCGCGCAGCTGGGAGTTGGACCCGAAGACTAAATCAACACGGGTACCCGACCACCTCTTCTTCCCTGTCGACCGGTCCCGGCCTTCAAACAGATCTCCGTCTTTGGAGACAGGCTTCCACTCAGTCTGCATATCCAGAAGATTTACAAAAAAGTCATTACTGAGGACTCCCGGGTTATCGGTGAACACGCCATGCAGAACGCCTCCATAATTGACACCCAAAACGCGCATCCCGCCGATAAGCACGGTCATTTCCGGGGCAGTTAACCGCAGCAGCTGGGCCTTGTCAATAAGCAGCGCTTCGGCGGCTACCGCCAGTTTCCCCTGCAGATAGTTCCGAAAACCGTCGGCGCAGGGTTCGAGGACGGAAAACGCGTCTATATCCGTCTGTTCCTGGGACGCATCGGTCCTCCCCGGAATGAAAGGCACTTCAAGACGTGCACCGCCGTTTTCTGCCGCTTTCTCTATCGCGGCGCATCCGCCGAGGACAATCAGGTCTGCCATGGAAACCTTCCTGCCTCCGGACGCAGAACCGTTAAAGGCGGTTTTTATGTCTTCCAGTTTCTTGAGTATTTTCTCAAGCTGTTTTGGCTGGTTCACTTCCCAGTCTTTTTGCGGCGCAAGACCTATCCTGGCACCGTTCGCACCGCCGCGCATGTCCGAACCGCGGAAGGTCGACGCCGAAGCCCATGCGGTAGAAACAAGCTCGGCCACTGATAATCCTGACGAAAGGACCTTTTCTTTCAGAACCGCAATCTCCTGGGCATTAATGTGCGGATAATCGGCCTTTGGCACTGGATCCTGCCAAATGAGGTCCTCCACGGGCACTTCTGGGCCCAGATACCGGGCCCGTGGCCCCATGTCGCGGTGGGTAAGTTTGAACCAGGCCCGGGCAAATGCATCTTCAAAAGCCTCAGGATGTGCAAGATAATACCGGGCAATGGGCTCATAGGTTTTATCATACCGGAGAGAGAGGTCTGCGGTAGTCATCATGGGACGGTGCTTTATCTTTGGATCATGAGCATCGGCTATCATGTCTTCTTCTTCCACATTTTTCGCCAGCCACTGATGGGCCCCTGCAGGGCTTTTCACCAGCTCCCATTCATATTTGAACAGTATCCTCAGATAACCCATATCCCATTTCACCGGGTTCGGCTTCCACGCCCCCTCGATACCGCTGGAAATGGTGTCACCGCCTTTGCCGCTCTTATAGGTGCTTTTCCACCCAAGACCCATCTCTTCCAAGGGCGCAGCCTCGGGTTCCGGGCCCACATGAGTGGCCGCCGCGGCTCCATGACATTTTCCAAAAGTGTGTCCACCGGCAACCAACGCCACCGTCTCTTCATCATTCATTGCCATACGGGCAAAAGTCTGGCGCACATCACCGCCGGATGCCACAGGATCAGGATTGCCGTTCGGCCCTTCCGGGTTCACATAGATCAGCCCCATCTGCACCGCTGCCAGGGGATTTTCCAGCTCCCGTTTCCCCGAGTACCGTTTGTCGCCCAGCCATTCGGTTTCTGAACCCCAGTAGACATCCTCTTCCGGTTCCCAAATATCCTCGCGGCCGCCGCCGAATCCGAAGGTCTTCAGCCCCATGGATTCCAAAGCGCAATTCCCTGCAAGAATCATCAGATCTGCCCATGAGATTTTCTTGCCGTATTTCTGTTTTATAGGCCACAGCAGTCTCCTGGCCTTATCCAGATTAACATTATCAGGCCAGCTGTTAAGTGGAGCAAACCGCTGGTTGCCGGTGTTTCCGCCGCCGCGTCCGTCACTCACCCTGTAGGTACCGGCACTGTGCCAGGCCATCCGGATGAACAGGGGACCGTAGTGGCCGTAATCTGCCGGCCACCAGTCCTTTGAATCGGTCATAAGGGCGTACAGGTCTTTTTTGAGCGCAGAAAGGTCAAGGCTTTTGAATTCTTCGCGGTAATTGAATTCCTTGTCCATGGGATTCAAGGAAGCGGAATTCTGATGCAGTATTTTCAGGTTGAGCTGGTTTGGCCACCAGTCCGTATTCGATGTGCCTTTAGACGCCGACATTGCAGTTGCGCCTGTCACAGGACATCTGCTTTCTTTTTTCATTACGGTCCTCCGATTTATATCTGTTAATGTGTCTGCGATACTCTGCAGCAAAGGCGGGCGAAAAACTTTTTCAGGAACGGTGTATCATATTACTGTCGCAGGGACTGAAATCTGAGTACCCTCAGTACAACTCAGTATATAATACATTATTGGAAAATCAAAGGATGCCCTCATGACAGCACTTTCCTTGGTTTAACAAAGAATTGGACATACAGGATATCGGGAACCCGTCTTCGTGTCGCCGTGGAGTGTATATCCTTTGTAAGTAAAAACTACAGGCGGATATCCCGCACCACGATACCGGACACAATATGCACCACAAATCCGTCGCCGAACACATCTTTACGTGCCATATCGGAACCGCCGACCATCAAACCCCGTCCTTTTTGTTCTATTTCCAGGGTAATCCCTCCCATGGTCGTGACCGAAGTACGGCCTGCAAGTTCATCTGCCGAAAAGACTCCTTTCACCATGATGTCCCGGATCACCTGGGACAGTACATCCGGCCGTTGGATCATCGCTTCCCTCAGACGCGGGGCCATTTTTTCCACTGCCTCATTGGTGGGTATAAAAAGGGTATATCCGTCCAGCTCCGCCATGCTTTCATACAGCCCGGTATCCCGGAGGGCTTTTGCCATGACAGATACGTCGCCGCGGCCGTTGAGGATCCGCTCCAGACTCTTGTTGGAAAACCGGTGGCCGTCAGCCTCCCGGGATCCAAGGGCATAAAGACCATGAGAAAAAACCAGGAATGCAACAAGGATGCCTGCCTTGAAAGGAACATGTTTCATAGCGCCTCCACGGTAGAATATACCACAGCAGCCGCTTAAGTCCTGAACCCGTCTACGGCTTTCTGTACGGTGCGAATGTGGTCCAGAGTCTTTGCGGCGGTCTGGGAGGACTCCTGTGCTCCTTTGGCGATCCCTTCATAGGCGTCGGACATTTCGTCGATACTCCGGCTTATGTCTCCGGTGGAAATCTGCAGGGCGCCGATCTCTTTCAGAAGAGTCGCGTTGCCGGCGCTCATTTCCCTGGACGAGGCCTGAACCCGGGAGGTGAGTTCGTTCATCACCTGAAGGGCCTCAAGCACCTGGGCGCTGCCTTCTTTCTGCTCAAGCATTGCGTGGTGCACTTCCTGAACCAGGGTCTCGGTTTCGCCGATCTGGCCGGAAACCCGGGAAAACGCGTCCTCGGAGGCCTGGGATGTAGAGACCGCGTCGGTAATTGCCTTTTGGACCTGCCGTATTTCCGTACTGATTTTCTTTGTCTGGACCGCGGCTGTCTCGGCCAGTTTCCGTATCTCGTCGGCAACCACCGAAAAACCCCTGCCCGCGTCTCCCGCGTGGGCCGCTTCGATAGCGGCATTCATGGCAAGGAGGTTCGTCTGGCTTGCAATGGTTGAAATGATCGTATTCGCTTCCAACAGCGTCGCGGATCCCGACGAAATCTGGTCAATTTTCTTTCGCGAAGCAGTCTGGGCGGAAATCCCCTCGTGTGCCGAGGAAATCAGGCCGGCGAAGCGCTCCGCCATCCGCTCAATGGATGTCGTAACCGACGTGATATTTGCAACCATTTCCTCGATTGACGCCGACGCCTGGGTGACGCTGGTGGCCTGTTCGCTGATCATGGACTCAAGACTTTCGATGCTTTTTGCAATTTCCTCCACAGCGCTGGAAGACTGTTCAACACTCTGTTCCTGGACCGTAGATTTTTCCCGGACAGTTCTCATCGCATCGGAAATACGCTCAACCGCAAAAGCCGTATCGCCGGCGCTCATTTTCAATGATTCGCCAAAACCAAGGAGCTCTTCCTGGGCTTCCTTTATCTGTCCTATGCTTGATGAAAGCCCTTCACAGAAGTCATTTACCAGCCCCGAAACTGAACCGAGCTCATCCACAGAACTGATATTTATCCGCCTGTTCAGGTCTTTCTCTGCCGAGGACAGCTGATCGAGCTGTTGGATGATGGAGGAATACAGAAACGATGTGGACTTTCCCCAGTTGAAAACCAGCACCAGGATTGTCAGAAAAAACAGGACGCTCGCGCCTATGAGGGTGGCGGAAATCCTGGAACGGGCGGCCGTATCCGCAAGTCCGGAAACCTCTCCGTGCAGCAAAATCGCCGCAACAGCGAACACCAGGCTCATGACACAGATAAACACAGGAATGATGAGAATTTTCCGGTATTGTCTATTATCACGCAGGGCCTGAGGATACTGTACGATGCGATAATCTAAAAGAGCCTTGGCCACAATCCGGTCAGAAAGAATAAAGACAAAAGACGCGCCGAGGAGGCCGAAGGAAAACACATAGAGCGAAAACCCGAGGGTCTGGGAGGATCGAAGGCCGAGCCCTGCACTGAGAGGAATAAACGCCGCAACATACACAAGCAGCAGAATCAAATAATTCGCCATTGCCTTGAGGGGAATTCCGCCTATCAAGAGAAGGTTCGACGCGTTTCTATCCTCATTGTGCTGGCTGTCGTGAAAAGCCAAAGAGAACACCCGCCCAAGCCGGCATATCAGAATGCATACCCCGGTTATGAATCCGGCGCAGACAATAAGAAACAGAAGACTGGAAAGGCGGTTCACACCTGTATTCCCGTCCCGAAACGAGACAACCGATAATACGGCAACCAGAACATAGACAGTTGAACTAATAATGGACAAAATGCGGTAAGACCGGGCAGCACGGACCATTGGTACTCCTCATGCAGGTTATGTGTATCCACCAGTATAAATCCCAGGGCTTTAGATGACAAGGAAACAGAAAAAAGAAAAAAGAATTTTTACCCCTTGACCTTTCCCCAAGGGCAATCTGTAGACTCACTACAAAACGGTACCGGAGAATGTATGTATTCTATAGGCGAATTTTCGAAAATCAACAGAATTACCACAAAAACACTCAGGCACTATGACAGGATAGGGCTGTTTAAACCCGCCGCCACTGACGAGTGGACAGGCTACCGGTTTTACAAGCCCAGTCAGCTTTCTGACATTCAGCGCATTCTGGAACTGAAAAGTCTCGGCTTCACCCTCGCGGAAATACAGGACATCCACTCGGGGAGCGTAGCTTTGGCGGAATTGCTCAAACACCGCAAGAGGGTGCTCAACCGGGAAATAGACGAACAGAAGCGGAACCTGGCCAGAATTGATGACATCCTGTCCCGTGCCGAAGGAGAGCGAAGAATGAATGAATCTGTCGTCATAAAAAGCCTGCCCGAGGTCATTGTCGCCTCAATGCGCACCATTGTACCCGGCTATGATACGTATTTTGATATCGTACCTGAAATGGGCGACTACATGCGGTCTGTCGGAGCAGTATGCCGGGAACCGGCGTACTGCTTTACCATCTACCATGACGGAGAATACAGGGAAACCGACATAGACGCGGAAATTTGCGAGGCGGTAACCTCTCCCTGCCGGGATTCCGACAAGGTGAAATTCAAGACAATACAGGGGTGGCAGGAAACAGCCTGCCTGAAGCACAGGGGCCCCTACGAGACCTTGTCGCACACTTACAATGCACTTTTTTCCTGGATCAACGACAACAGCTGGGAACCGGCCGACAATCCGCGCGAATGCTACATAGACGGGATATGGAACAAGGAAACCCCCGCCGACTGGCTTACAGAGGTGCAGGTGCCGGTAAAAAAGGCAGGGAAAGCATGAAGACAACCCACGAACCGGTACTTACTGTCGACGGACTGGTAAAACATTACGGCCCCCTGCACGCTGTCGACGGACTGACGTTTTCGGTAGAACCGGGGGAAATCTTCGGCATACTCGGTCCCAACGGCGCGGGGAAAAGCACATCACTGGAATGCATCCTCGGCACAAAGAGTATGGACAAAGGAAGAATCCGGATTATGGGCCTGGACCCGGTGCAACATCGCAGGGCGGTGTTCGCCCGGACCGGCGTACAGTTTCAGGATTCCGCCTGGCAGAACGGAATCCGCGTGGGGGAAATCTGCGCTGCTACCGCCTGCCTATACGACCCGGAACCGGACTGGCGTCCACTGCTTGAAAAATTCGACCTTGCGAAACGGGAACGGGCACAGGTTTCCACCTTGTCCGGCGGAGAGAGACAAAAACTGTCGATACTCCTTGCCTGTATGCATGCACCGGAAATAGTGTTTCTCGATGAACTCACCGCCGGCCTTGATCCTCTGGCCCGGAGAGACGTATGGAAGTTCATCAGAGGGTTGAGCGAAGAAGGCACCGCAGTTGTCCTTACCTCCCATTACATGGACGAGGTGGAAACCCTCTGCAAACGGGGGTTGATGCTCAAAAACGGAGCCATCGCAGCAGAAGGAAGCATTGGCGAACTTATAGAAACCGGTAAAGGAAAAAACCTCGACGAAGCATACGTCAATATCATGGAGGCCTCAGTATGAGATTGTTATTGGTAAAAATAAAGCGCTTCGTCGTACTCTCGGCGACAGAATTCAAACTGTCATTGCGCAGCTTCGACATGGTGCTGTTCGGGTTGCTGATGCCGATCGCGATAGTCATCGTCATCGGCATCATATACGGCGGAAAGGACGGAGGCGGCGCAGAAATGATCGGAAACAGTTTTGGCGCGTATCTGGCCATCGGCATCTGCGCCGTCGGGCTCATGGGACTTCCCCTCACTCTGTCTGACTACCGCCAGAAAAAGATACTCAAGCGCCTTGCGGTGACACCGGCTCATCCGGCACTGCTGCTCGGCGTTCAGTTGTTCGTTCAGGCATTAGTAGCCATATTTTCGGCATTACTGGTCACTGCGACGGGTGTGGTGTTTTACGAATACGCACCGGAAGGCTCGCCGGTATTATTCTTCACCGCATATCTTCTTGTGTTGGTTTCCATATTCTCGATCGGACTGTGCATCGCCTCGGTAGCTTCCGACGCAAAAAAAGCCGGGCTCTACTGCTCGATAGCCTACTTCCCGATGCTGCTTCTCTCGGGAACCACGGTACCCTTCGAGGCGTTTCCCCCGGGTGTTCAGAAGGTTGCCGCCGTATTGCCTCTGTCGCAGGGCATAATGCTTCTCAACGGCATTTCATCGGGAGATGCCTTCACTGAACATATTGCCAGAGTTATTATCCTGATGGCTATCGCCGGAATTTGCGGGGTCGTATCGGTTAAGACGTTCCGCTGGGATATGGAATCGGCGTAATCAAATCCTCCCCGCTCGTCTCATTAAAAAGAAATGAGCGGGGCTCATATTTTCAAAACGCATTGATCATAGCAGAAATGGAATCGGATTTGGGAATAATCGCCTGAGAAACGGCGATTACCTCGCCGGTCTCCACGTCCAACGCACGGGAGAAAACCACAACCGATTCTTTCATCGGAATCACGTTTCCCGTTACCAAACAATGGGCAGAGAGCAGCTCCCCGATTTTGAGTGCATTCTCGGTATCGGTGAGCCCGGCGAGCGCCATCTTTTGTTCGGAAAGAATATCTTCCAACCTTGAACGGTCAACAATTTTTATGTTTTCCGACTGTGAAAAAGACATGACCGCCGATTGATTCACGTACTCGGTAAAGTCTGACATATGGGCGCTTGACTGCAGAAAGGGGGCCACCGCGATTATGGTCTCGGCATCCAGTTTCATTGACAAGTACAGCTCGTTGAAAAGATTACCGAGATAGGAATCCAGAGATCGGTTTTCAACAACCGGGTAAATCTCCACAGGCTCTTTCAGCTCGGATACTTCAGTATCTGCAACATTCAAATCCTTTGCGAGAATATCGATATATTTGTCCAAAATCAGCAGCTCGTCTTCAAACCCTTCGTTATCCAGTTTCATCCTGTTATTCAATACGATGGACTTCGCTTTTCTTGTGTATTCAATGGTATTCAAAAACGATGTGTTGATTTCAGATTCAAGAATCTTTATCTGATCGGAAGTAAGGCTGTCATATACTTCCTGTCCGTTCATGGTTTGCGAATCCGATGTACTTTTGATATCCCGATACATGTTGTTTTTTTCTTCATTCAAACGTTCAATCAGACGCTGGGTACTATAATATTGAGCCCCTATTGTTTTCATGCTCCTTGCCACGTACAACATCGTGGATGCTTTCAAGATGGAATAATTCGATACGCCGAAGACAGGAACCTGACTTGAAACAAAATCCGAGGTGATAACCGAAGGTTCCAATACGACATGCTGATCATACAAGGAATCATATTCGACAATTACCCTGGCGACTTCATTGATTCCGGTCCTCACCGAAGGAAGCACGTCAATTTCTGCAAGTATGGTTTCGTAATCACCGTTATGAATTGTCGGGAGCGAATACAAAACGCCGTTTTCAAGCGCCGTGTTATTATATCCCCAGGTTTCGCTCAACTTGATATACTCGGGGAACTCGACGCGGATTTGCACATTTCGGGCCGCGGGTACCACCATCCGGTCAAGCTCATCGGAAAATGTTTTTCTCATGACTTCCCTGTCGGAGATAAAACGGCTGCTGCCTCCTCCGGCCTTGGCCAGTTCAACCATCAGATTTACATCGAAATCGCTGCCGAGCCCAATTGTTGAGACATTAACGCCCATTGCTTTATACGTCTCGGCCATATCACTAAGCCATTGACTTGGGCCTCTTCCATCTGTCAGAAACAGTACACGGTTGATGTATCCATCCCGAAAATTCGACATAACCTGAGTGTATCCGGCTTCAAGCCCTGCGGTCAGGTTAGTACCCCCGCCGGCTTCAATTGACTCAACAGCAGAAAGGAACTTTTTGGTCTTTCGTTCCGAATTCATTTTTGTAGATTTAAAAACAACATCCGCATCATTAGAGAATGTTACAAGCGATACATAATCGACCTCGCGGACTTTTTCAATAAACAATTCAAAGGAATCCTTTACCCATTCGATTTTTTCATTGTTATTCATAGATCCGCTTCTATCGATAACGAATGCCAGATTCATCGGTGGCAGTTCTGAAAACTCCATTTTACGAGCTTTTAACCCAATTTGAAGATATTCCTGCTGCCCCATATTGCTCAGCTGTCTATTACCGGAATAGACGTACACGGCAAAATCTCTATCAACAGGAGTGGGATAATCGTAATCGATTTGGGCGATATATGCGTCTTCATGAATATAGCCCGGTTCAACGATAGTTCCCTTACCAGCAAGATACTTCCCGTGTGTCGATGAGGATCCCCCCTCACTCGCACCACCAGCCAAAATGGCAGCCGTACATACAATTGATAACAATAAAACTAAAAAACTTTTCTTTTTCACGTTTTTCTCCATAACATTCTGCATATGTCCATTCGATGTCTCGGAATGAACAGCTCCTCACACGAAACAATATAGCACGGGATCTAAACCCAAGGATTAATTTCTCCCGTTATGATACAACTTACGAGATGGTTCTAAAGCATGCCGCGGTACCCCAATCCGAGACTTCGCCATATAAAATCGACATTTCAGAAATTCAATCGACCTTAAAAATCACGACAGAATCTGCAGATACGCCGCTTCTTATTATCATTACCAAGGGGGAAGGAACCCTCACAATCAACGGAACCACATACCGCGTTGTACCCGGCTTTCTACTGATGCTGAACCAGGGTGAATACGAGCTGGCTTTTTCAAAATCAACGCGGTATATCCGGATATCGGCGGAAGAAAGTTTTTTTAAGGAATTCCTCGCGCAGAACTTATCAAGTGCGTCTTCACAAACGGATCCGGTCGACATATGGACGGTTTTACTCACTCCCGCTGTCCACGCCCAATTCATATCGGTAACGGAAACGGTTTTTAAGGATCCGCTATTTACACCCTGCAACACCCGCCTCGGGCTGCACCAGCTGTTTATTACCCTCTTGTCCAGTACAAAATCAGAATCGCTGCTGGGGTTTCTGGTAACGGCCGCAGGCGCTGCAGCCACCTCACCGGGGACAATTCTCCTGGAACATTTTGGCGAGGAGCTCTCGGGCGAACGTATGGCGAAACTGACGAACATGAGTTTCTCATCCCTCAATAGATATTTTAAGGAGAATTACGGAGCAGCACCCTCCGGCTGGATAAAGAAGAAACGCCTCGAGAAAGCGAGGAACCAGTTGCTGCTATCCAAAAACCCGGTAACGGAAATCGCCCTCGCCTGCGGTTTCAAGGAGACCGCCCATTTCAGCCGAGCATTCAAATCCGAATACGGCATAAGCCCTCTCGAATACAGAAAACGGTCTAAATTGAAGCATACGGACAAAAAACTGAACACCACAGACAATTAACACACACCCTCTATCGCTAACATTATTCAACGGAGGAACCATGAAAATCTCACTATTTAACGTCGGAGGAGCCTGTTGTCTCCTGCGCATCGACGATACACTTACCATCGGCATTGATCCGTTTCTTTCCCCCGCGGGAACCGTGACGAAAGGCAGGTTTATGACATCCGAACGCGTGAAAGATCCTTCCTATGTCGAAAAAGACTGGAAAGCGGTGGACCTGTGGCTCATAACCCATGGCCATTTTGATCACCTTGACGATGAAGGTATGGCCTGTATTCCCCGTGATGTACCGGTAATCATCGAGCCTCGGTTGAAAAAACGTTTTACCGGGTTTACTTCGGTAACACCACTCGCACATAAAAAATCAGAATCTATGCGCATCAAAGATTATAAGGTGACAGTTACAGCCGTGCCCGCATACCACGGAAGCAGCCGCCTGACCCTCGCCGTCGCGGGGCCGGTCAACGGTTATCTCATTACCATTGAAAAAGCCGGTGATAGACGTATCGTGTATTTTACTTCGGACACGGTGTACCGGGAAGAACTACTTCAGGCGTTGCAAGGAATCGCCGTCGACGTGATGATCGCCAACATGGGAGAAGTGTTGAAAGGAAAACCAGGCGGCCCACTCACTCTTTCGCTGGAAATGCTTAAAAAACTGAACGCGGAACTAAAACCCGCAGTCACAGTTCCGATCCACAATGACGATTACTCCCATTATTTCCCCGTGGAAAATCAGGCCTTCATTGACTGCGGATTCCGCGTTATCGAAACGGGAACGTGGGCGGTCCTGTAAACCGGAATCGATGATGAAAATGCCAGATTATGATCCAGGCATGTGTGCTTATACTTATGTATCTACCTGAATGATCTCCGATGGATCAGATTCACCGCCCATAGCATCACCATCTACGCCTCCCAGATAATTCCTGGCCCGTATGTAGTAATAGTATGTTCCGCTTTGCGATACAGTATCGGCAAAACTTGTTGCAGAAGTCTCCGCGATTCTATGGTAGTCAGTGCCGTCAGAACTTCTGCATATTATGAAATCAACATCGTTTGATGAATTGCTGTTCCATGTCAGGTTAATGTCATTTCCCGAAACAGCGCTCTGCAGATTTGATGGTGCTTCTTCCGGAAAAAGCATTGTCCAGTAGCGTACTTCCGCCGGATTACGCCGTTTGTTTCCGGGCATCAGATCACCGCCGCAGCAAGGCCAGTCCAGGTCACCGAACCAGTCCGGTCTGGAATCAAGGTAGTATGATGCAGGGAATGTTCGGTCTGTAATTGAATCATCCCAGAAAATCCCGGGTCCCGGGGATTCGGTGAAATAATTACCATGCATAACGCTGTCGCCATGAATACTGCCGATATTATTCGTACTGTCAATATCGATGCGTTTTCGTTCGGTAAATTCATTATTCATGGCGATATTATTCGTCATAATTGCCAGCCCTCGCTGGTTTATCCTGTTTCTGAACCAGGCATTATTGTGGTGATTGTTATTCTGGGCTGCGGGGCTTTCTGCAACATTGCCCTCTATCAGTGTAAAATATATTGCCCGGGAAAGATCGTCATAATCAGGGTGATGCAGCTCGATATCGGTAGTCATTGAATAACCGCACCCCGTTACCTGACAGCCCCAGCTTGTCCAGCAAAGATTATATGCCACCACATTATTCATGCAATGTACCTGCAGGATAATGGAATGACGGAACCAGTCCAGTATATTGTTTTCCACCAGGTTATAGGCCGCAAGAGAATCTCTTCCGGCGATCTCTATCCCGTAAGCGCCGTTTTGATCTCCGTGTTCAGCATTTTCCAAAGAGTTGTGTACATAGCTGTCCCGCACTTCACAATATGAACAATTTATTAAAGATATTGCATGATAAAGATATCCGCTAGTTTCTATGTTTCTGATCCAGGAATTACGGACTCCGGAGAAAATAATTTTTGTCCCTTTGGGCCCGCTGGAATCAAGGAAAAGATATACAGTTTTGACATGGAGATCTTCAAGCCCTGCCCGGTCTCCTCCGGCTTCCAGCCGAATTGCGTATCCTGAATGGTCATGAAGAATCCGTACTGTATCGCGGCTTTCTCCACGTAAAGCGATGGACTTGGATATGGTCAGTGTTCCGGTTGTCAGATAATCACCGGCAGGAAAATAGACGGCATGTTCTGACGGGCATGCATTAATTGCAGCCTGTATGGCAGCGGTATCATCAACAGTTCCATTACCTGAAGCATTGTAAGGAGCATCTGTTACATTTACGCCGACAGGATAATCGGGGATTTCTCCCTGTACGCCTGCTTCATGCCAGTAAGATGTTCGTTCGGCAGGTAGAACAATTTCGTCCAGCTGAGATTCACTGTGAAGGTGCAGTGTATCAAGCCTGCAAGCCAGGAAAAACATTAGCGGTAAAAATGAAAACTTTATTAGTGATGATTTCATAGTTCATTAACCTTTTGTATACACGCTAAAGAAGAACAGTACATTATGAAACACTAACAGCGAATATGACATTCGTATATTATAGAGTTCTGCAAAGTTTCGGCATAATATTCAATATACCAAATGGTCTGTATGTGAGCATATGCTAAAGCATGATTCAGAAATCATCTGACAACGCATGGGCTATAAACCGAATTCGATTATGATTCGAAATCTCCATTGCGCAAAAACGTCGCCTGCATAAAAATGAAAATGCGTACAAGGAAAATCCAATGGAGAAAATTATGAAAAAAACGATGATGGAAATGCCGTGGACGGAAGTCCGCGATGCAGTGGAGGCGAATGCTCTCGTGCTGCTTCCCCTCGGCGTAATTGAAGAACACGGTCCGCACCTGTGCCTGGGAACAGATACGTTTACCGCGGAAATCAGTTGCCGGCACATTGCGGCCCAGCTGGAAGAATCGGGTATACCCACAATAATCGCACCCCCGTTTTCATGGGGAATCTGCCAGGCGACCGAAGGATTCATCGGATCATTCAGGATTCGGAAGGAAACGGCGAAAAGCCTTTTGTTCGATATTCTTTCCACTCTGGCGGATTTCGGTTTCAAGGAAGCCTACGGCATAAGCGGTCACGGAGATATCGAACATAACATCATGATTCTCGAGACCTTCAAGGAAGCAAACGCTGCGCTGCCGCTTGGAGCACGTTTTTGCTTCGGGAGGGATATCTTTATCCACTATGGCGTCGGAGAAAGGGACTTAAACGTCTGCCCGGTACCCCCCAGTACAATTACGGTGGGCAACCCGCGGGAACAGGATATACACGCGGGAGATATGGAAACCGCGGTGATGGCACAATACTACCCGGAGTTTACTCGTTCCGATATCGCCAAAGGGCTGCCCCCGGTCAGGCTTGAAAACGAGCGGTATATGGAATGGATGTTTTCCCGTAACATGGCAGCGTTTTCAAAAGACGGCTATCTCGGCGACCCCGCGTTCTACGGATCGGTTGACGTCCAGGCTCATCTGGAGGAACTCGCCCAACGCTTCAGTGATGCAATTCGGGCGGTGAGGGCCACAAACTGAAAAATCTTTTTTTAATACGACATACAGCTGTCATGTTCTTAGTCCCAGGATGATTCCACATTCTGGAGGTTATTATGAAACTGTATTTGAAATCCACGCTGCTCGGGTTCCTGGCCTGGCTTATCCCCTTCGTTATGTCCTTCCCGTTCTACTCGAAAGACGGCCTCGTGATCGATGTTTTCCTTTTTAAGTCGATTATGATCGTCATCGGCGCGGTATCAGGCGCCATACTGCTGGTCCTTTATTTCGGCAGCATTAAGGAAAGCTTCATTAAGGAAGGGGCAATCGCCGGCTTAGTATGGTTCGCCATCAACATTCTCCTTGATATCGCCGTGTTGCTACCTATGTCAGGGATGGGTATCGGCCAGTACTTTGCGGAAATCGGCCTGCGGTACCTGGTAATGCCCGCAATGAGCATATCCATCGGGGTTTCCCTCGCAAGGAAACATTCCTAAGAGCAGACACCGCGGCAATGTACCCGGCAGGAGACTTCTGCCGGGTCCGCTTAAATTTAAAAAGGTATCCCGCACGCCTCCTTTATGTCCTGGCCTCGGCAATAAGACACCACAGCTGCCAGGCTGCTTTTGCCTTCTGATTGCGGTTAACGGGCTGGGTATGATAATCGGGCGGACAATCCCACCAGCCGTCTGGATGCGCCGTCTGCCATTCGAGGGCCCAGTTGCCCTCAAGGCCGTTTCCGGAATTTGAATCGTTGTCGTATTCACACTCGTCGTTGACAAACCTGTCGCCGAAATAGTTACCGTCAGGGTCATGACAGTCGATATCGTAGAAATCAAACAGCCATTTGTTATTGGTTTCGCAGTAAGCGCGGATCTGCTGGTTCCGCAGATGCAGGTTGCCGTCCAGGCCGCTACCGTCTGCATGCCCGGTCATATACACAAAGACTATTCCCGGATAATCGGATTCAAGGATGTTCATTGTATTTAAATAATGGGTAATAGAAGATTCAGAAGCTCCGCTGACTCCGCCGCACCATGATGCGATCACAACGTTCGTGTGTGAATTATCAGGATTATCAAGGTACCCGCGCACCGCCAATTCGAACCGGTCTATTGAGATATCGAGGTCCCACCCGTCCTCTTCCGTGCTAAACTGGCAAACGCTCGCACCGGGTTCGTCAATGTATAAACCGCCCTCAACAGCCGGGCCGGCAGCGAGGTCCAGCACGTACCAGCCATTACTACCGTAAAAGTCATCCATGTCCGAACTGCCGTCCCACTCCTGGCCTACGCCGACAATCAGCTGGCTGCCGTGGGAAGTATGCCAATATGCGACTGCCAGGCTGTCCTTCGCATGGTGCAGGCGCTCCTGGGTCAGGCCGCTTACCGTGGCATATTCGTGATCAACTATCCTGCCAACTGGGGGAGGAGTACTTGCAGGTGAATCCTGCGGTAGCGGCGATGCATCGGGGTTCGTATCGGCGGGGGAGACATCCTTGCACGCCAGAAGACTCAGAACAAGGCCGCAAACACACAAAAAATGTTTCATGGCATCTCCTTTTCTCTGCCTCAAACTATCATTACTGCCCTTAAGCCGGCAACATAGAATCCTGCAAGGCACAAAAAAGTACTATGTTTTAAAAACTGAAACCACTTCACATCAAAATTGCTTCCCGGCATGAACATGAGTGTCAGCTTGCACAGACCTTTCACCGGTTCAAAGGAGAAACTCTGTTCCGATAACTCCGGGGTACCGGCAAAATCGACTATACAGACATTGTCACCGCCATCATGCTGAAACCGCAGGTGGATGCTGTTATTTTCATTCCCGTTACGCCCGCACAGAATCACCCGTGAGCACCCCGGCTCCCCGAAGTCCATGAGTGTAAAAACCAGGTCATATAATAAAACTGCCTGTAAAAATGCACAAAGAAAATCCGTAGTCAGTATTCATCTGTTGCCATAAAAGCGGTTGCTGGTTAAAATGCATATGCACACTTCGTTCCGCGAACCACTGCACCATTCTTAACCATTTTTGGAGAAATACACATGCATACCCAGGACAAAGGAGAAATCGAAGCATTTCTCGCGACAATAGAAACAAAGTACCTTGTCATGAGCGGCAAAGGCGGCGTCGGTAAAAGTACCGTTGCAGTCAATCTGGCAGCCGCCCTGGCCGCGTCGGGGAAAAAAGTTGCCCTGATCGACACCGATTTCCACGGGCCCAATACCCTGAAAATGCTGGGCCTTGAAGGACAGCGCATGGGCCAGGAACAGGACAGACTCATCCCTTTGAAATATTCTCCCAACCTTCAGGTCGTGTCGGTATCGAGTCTCATCCAGAGCCCCGATTCTGCCATCATCTGGCGCGGTCCCATGAAAACCGGGGTTATCCGTCAATTCCTTACCCAGGTGGCCTGGGAGCCCTTTGACGTTCTGGTCATAGATTCCCCTCCGGGAACAGGAGACGAACCGCTGACTGTCGCCCAGACCATTACGGATGCCAGGGCTGTCATTGTCACCACTCCCCAGGAAGTGGCCATCCTGGACGTACGCAAATCGGTGACATTCTGCAAACAGCTGGAACTCCCCATTGCTGGCATCATAGAGAACATGAGCGGATTTACCTGCCCGCACTGCGGACAGAATATCGATCTGTTTAAAACCGGGGGAGGAAAAAAGGCGGCAGAAGAAATGAGTGTACCCTTCCTCGGCGCCATTCCCTTCGATCCCCAGGTGGTCATCGCCGGTGATGACGGAAGCGGGGCGCCGTTCAAGAACACCCAGACACCGGTCGGAAAGGCATTTGAAGCCATCGTTGCCTTACTGACTGAAAATTGATACACATGCAATAAAAAAACGGAGAGAGGGGGATTCGAACCCCCGGTACCGCGAGGGTACACTTGATTTCGAATCAAGCACGTTCGACCGCTCCGTCATCTCTCCGTTTGTAAAGCAGAAGCGTAATAGATAACCGTTCCGTGCGTCAAGCAGAAGCTTATTCCCCCTGTTTCCACACATACCTGGCGTACACAGGGTAATGGTCGCCTTTCGAGTCAGGTATCACAAAGGATTCCGTGGCGCACAGTTCTCCGGAAGCGAAAATATAGTCGGCGCGGGTACCGAAAGGCATGGATATCTTTCGGTAGCTGGACGAGAGGTAATCGCGTTTCAGATAAAGACTGTCGGTGAACCCGCGTTGCATGACAGTCTGTACACGGCTGAAGGGAATCGTGTTGAAATCTCCCGCAACGATTTTACTGTCGGCCGGGTGGTCCGTTATCCACGGCAGCAATTCGTCCATGAGACGGGAACGGGGGGTATCGGCAAGGAATTCTTCTAAAACAGTGGGAATAAGGGACCCGGGACTCATGGAAACCTGCCCCTCCCTGTCCCGTTCCTTTGGAATATACGGAAGGTGAACCGTGCACAAAAGGACATGTACTCCGTTTATTTCACAGACAGCGAACCCGCCGCCGTACAGATCAGTCCCGGGAATCAGCCCGCGGTGCCCAAACGGATAGGCACTTATGATGGCCACACCGTTACCTACCTGAAAATACTCAAAGTCCACTGGTTTTCCGGCCGCTTGTGCATACAGAGCCGCAAGTTCAGCAACAAAATCCCTGGTGCGGACCTCCTGGAGCAGCAGCACATCGGGTAATGGGGTGATGAGTACCTCAAAAACCTCCGCCGGTGTCGGGAAGGCCTCATTCACATTGCCCACATTATAGGTAATGACCGAAAACCCGCCATGATCGCAATTCTTCCCTGGAAATATATCCGACCATTGGAAAGAAAAAGAGAGAAGGCTGAAAAACAGAATGCGGACAGCCGATAACGACATTGTTCTACTATACTCAAGGCCCTGTACCTGGGCAATGCAATCAGGCGGTATCCCTGCCGGAAAACCCGCCATCGACCGGTGTCTCAGGAATGGAAGTGTCTGAACCGGAAAGCTCCTGTCCGCTTGCAAGCTGCCGCTTCAGACGGATTCTGCTCACCGCGCGCAGTACCGCGGAAGGAAGCAATTCCCGTTCCGCCGAAGGCTCAAAATCAGCTGCCTCTACCCGGGAACCGAAGACGCCCAACAGGGGAAAAGTGATGGAATCATCGGGTGCGATCTCGCGGGAACCAGAAGAAGGAAACTGTTTCTGCAATGCAGAATACTCATCAGAAACAGGCATCTGCCTGCATGGAGCAAACCTTCTGTGTCCCGATTTGTCCCTGAATCCCGAGAATGCAAACAGCCGGCACACAAGCGGCCGGGCAGCATATACGCTACAGTGAAAAGCAGAGTCCGGGTCAAACAGCGGACACTCTTCGGAGGAAAGTTTACTGGAGGAACCTTCAAGCCCGTCGAACTTGTCTGTTTTTTCCGGATAGTGTTGCAGGAGAAAAACGGCCAGGTATTCGGCTTCGACCGCGGTAATGTCGGGGGTAAACCTGGTACAGCAGTGGCCGCAGCCGGTCGGACAGGCAAGATCGCTCGTCCGCTGCCAATCGGCGATATCACAGTCGAGGTCCCGGTAGACTTCCTCCAGGGCCTGTAAATTCTCGATATGAACTGCCTTTGCCCACTCGGGGGAAAGGTCGAAAGATACCAGGGGATGCACCATAATCGTACTTAGATCAGATATTCCTAATTACAAATGTTGTCAATATCTTAAAAAACAATTTGTAACAGACCTTATAACGGAGTACAATTAGAGTACACAAAATTCTCTGGAGGAGATATGAAACGAGTTGTATCTTTAGTATTAGCAGTCCTTTTTATCGCGGCTAGTTTTTCTGGTTGTGATGTTGCAGAAGCAAATAAGTATGAGCCTACCCAGGCTGAAGTTGAAGAAGCTGTAGCTGCTGTAACGCTATCAGCTGCGTTTGGGATGCTTGGGGCACTTGCCGGTGCAGAAGGCGTTTCTATAAATCTATTTACTGAAGACATTACTTTCAGCAATTTCGATATCAGTGACTATTCTGATAGCTACACAACCATGTCTGGTACGATGTCAACTAATGATGCTGCTGATACAACATATGATATGTCTTTGTCGGGCGGACCGATTGAAACAATCAAATTCACAGAGCCGGATACTGCAACAAGCTTCCCGGTAGAAGCTAACGGCTACAACTACACTGTCGGTTCATAACTAGGAAAAAACCATTAACCAAAACCGCCGGGATTTCCCGGCGGTTTTTTTGCGTTCTTTCCGGTTTCATCTATACTTAAGTGTAATGGACATCGGGACACCAACGGCAAAAGAAACATTGATTGTATCAAAATTGGCCCTTCAATCGTGAGGTATCCACCGGGTTCATATTTACACATCGTACATTTTCCTGATATAGTGCCTTCTGGAATTTGATTATTACGCATATTATTAGTACCTTTTTCAACCTATCTACGTTATAATCTTTTGATATACCTGTCTCTATCATACGATTCTCAAGTATCAGAGTGCAATAACGTAAGTCACGAATAGATGATACGTGTATACTGTATTCGCTGTGCTGTTGCCTGCAAACGGCTGGTACATAGCCGCACATCGACAAGGAGTTTTTGTGTTTAAACAGGGTTTTCCTTCCGTCCATTTTTATGATCAAGACTTTGTGGATCTCTATGAACGCTCATGGGCCTGGCTGGACGATTTCTGGGCAAAAGGCACAAAAGAAAACGGCTTCTCTCCCAGGTTTTTCAACTACCCGGAACAGGACTATGTGAGCCAGTTTGAATCCTGTATGGCAACCTTCTTTCTGGTATTTTCCAACCGCAATTTCCCCGCGACTCCGAGTCTGGACAATTTTTACGCAAAACAGGAAGCAAACGGCGCCATTAGGGGGATGTACTCCGTCGATAGCGGAAAGCAGGTCAAATCCAGGGATAACCCCGAGGGGATTGAGGCTCCCTTGTTTTCCTTTGCGGAGTTCAATCTGTTTCACAAGGAAGGGAACAAAAAACGCCTCAGAGACGTAATGCCAATCCTGGAAAAATACTATTCCTGGGTAGAGGAAACCTTCCGCCAGGAAAACGGACTCTATCACGCGCCGTATTCGGCCCTGAAAATGCCCGGATCACCCCGGGAAGATGCATATTATCCCATCGACTTCAATACCCAGCAGGCAATCAATGCCCTGTATATGTCCGCCATCGGCGATGTCCTGAATGACAAGGAACTGGCGTTCAAGTACAAGCGGAATTATTTCTCCTTGAAAACCCGGATTAACAGCTTGATGTGGGACGAGGCCACCGGCTTTTACCATGATCTGGACAAGGATGAAAAACGGCTTTCCCCAAAAACCATTGCGGGATTCTGGCCGCTGCTGGCTGAGCTGCCCAACGAGGAAAAAGCCAACCGGCTCATCGATCATTTACGGAATCCGGAAACCTTCGGAACCGACAATCCCTTTCCGACCCTCGCGGCGGATGAACCGGATTTCTGCGAGGAAGGCAAGGGCTGCCGCGGCGCTGTGATTCCGGTATTCAATTTCATCGTCATAAAGGGACTGGAAAAGTACGACCGCTACGACCTGGCCAGGGAATGTGCCATCCGCCATATTTACTATATGCTCGACGCCCTGCATCCCGAAGATAAAAAGAAAAAGGGAAACATCTACGAGGCCTACAAACCCCTGACGGAAGGACCCGCAACCTGGCAGGGAAAACATGACTGGCCGCGGCCTCTGTTCCTTACCTACGCGGCACTGTCATCCATCACTGTCATGATAGAAAACATCGTCGGGCTGTATATCAGCCTTCCGCGGAAAACTGTCGACTGGATCATTCCCACTCTGGAAATAATGGGAATAGAAGATTTATCGCTCAAAAGGAACATGATAACCATCCTCTCCAACAAAAGCGGCAGAGGGTGGGAGATCCGCCTGGAATCGGAAAAACTCTACTACTTCACCATTCATATTTTAGGCGAGAAGAAAAAGAAAACCCTCCCCATACCCTCGGGGAAATGTTCCATGTTGATCGACAAGCTATAGGATGAGTATCTTAATTGGCATGAGAAGGTATTCATGGGCTGGTTAGGAAAAATAGTAGGCGGAACCCTGGGTCTAATGTTCGGGGGGCCCTTGGGGGCAATTGCCGGAGCGGCCTTTGGTCATGCCTTTGATAAATCCAAGGAATTTGACCGCATTGACGAAAACCGCCGCTGGGGTTTTGATCCCGATGACCTTTTCGGCTTTGAAAACTCCCGGTTTTCCGGTTACGCCACCCGCAGGCTGAACACAACCGAATACGAACAAATGACATTTTTTGTCGGAACTTTTTCCCTGTTAGCCAAACTTATAAAGGCAGACGGAGAGGTCCGCGAAGTAGAGCTCCGTGCAGTAGACTCCTTCATGCGGAACGACCTGCGCCTGGACCCGGGCAGTATGGCCTCGGCAAAACAGATTTTCAATTCCGCTCTGTCCTCCCGGGAACCTTTTGAAGATATCGCTTCCCAATTCTACAAAGCCTTCTCGTCCCAGCCGCAGATGCTTGAGCTCTTATTGGACATACTGTTCAGGGTAGCCAACTCTGACGGTAAAGTGAGTAAGCCGGAAGGCCGCCTCATCCTGGAAATAGCGCGGATTTTCCGTTTTGAACAATGGCGCTATGACCGTATAAAAGAACGGTACGTGACGGTGACAGACCGTCACTATGCAATTCTGAACTGCACCCCCAGTGACAGCGACGAAACAATCAAGAAAAACTACCGCAGGCTTGTTGCAGAAAACCATCCCGACAAGGTCATGGCAAAAGGTCTGCCCGAGGAATTCGTGGATGTGGCTACCCGGAAATTTCAGGAAATTCAGGCTGCATACGATCAGATACGGAAAGAACGCGGCTTTTAAAAAAAACCGCCCGGGGACAAGCCCCGGACGGAAAAAGGAGATGACAAAAGCCTGATTATTATTAACCGAGTCCGGATTTCTTCCGTGTATAGATATCGTACCAGACAGCCAGCAACAGAACCGAAGCCTTTACTACGTACTGCCAGTTAGCTCCTATACTCATCAGTGACATACCGTTATTAATGACCCCCATGACAAGACCGCCCATCATGGCGCCGATAATCGTACCGACTCCTCCGGTCGTGGAAGCTCCTCCGATAAAACAGGCGGCAATTGCTTCGAGTTCAAAGTCCTTTCCTGCATCGGGAAGGGCCGAGTTCATGTAGCCGGTAAACACGATACCCGAAAGACCGCATAACATTCCCATGATGACATGGACGAAAAAGATGACACGTTCCGAGTTAATGCCGGAAAGCTTGGCTGACCGGGCATTCCCGCCTACAGCATAAATATAACGGCCGAAGACAGTATTGTTCGTAATAAATGTAAAAATGACGACTGTTATTCCAAGAATGATGAACACATTGGGCAGACCGCGGTACAAGGCAAACTTATAGCTCAGGTACATAAGGATAGCCGCCATGAATACCTGTTTGGCTATGAAATATCCAACCGGAAGCACATGGAAATCATTCTTTATTTTGTTCCTGCGGTCGCGCATGCCGAATACCACCATCAACACGACGATCAGTGCGCCAAGAATCAATGGAAGAAGATGGAAGGCCTGCTCTACCATGACGCCCCTGTTGTTGGGAGCCATCCGCATGATGTACAGCACGTCAAGCGTACCCGATGCGGTGTTTTTAAAGATATCGGTTCTTGGGGTGATGGGTGTCACACGGGTGACAATGTAGGTAAGCCCTCTGAACAGCATCATTCCGGCCAGGGTAACAATAAATGCCGGTATCTTTACAAAAGCAATAAAATACCCCTGATACACACCGACAAGAAGGCCGACAAACAGAGTAAGCGCAACCGTTGCGGCGAACCCAAGCCCCATCCTGTTAAAAAAGATGGCCGCCATTGCTCCGGTAAAAGCGGTGAGCGAACCAACGGAAAGATCGATGTTTCCGACAATAATAACCAGCACCATTCCCACTGCAAGAATGAGAATATAACTGTTCTGAATAAAAATGTAGGTAAAATTCCTTGGATGCAGATTTACTCCGTTCGTCAGCACCGCGAATCCTATCATGATCAGGGCAAGTACAAGGAACATTGAGTAATTCCGCATATTCGCTTTCGCCACATCCAGAAATGTGCGTAAAGCGCTTTGTTCTCTGCTGTCAATCATTTATTTCTCCTGAGTTTTCTGTAATGCCATTGTCATGATTTTTTCCTGGGACGCTTCTTCCCGGGAAATTTCGCCTTTAATACGGCCTTCATTCATTACATATATGCGGTCGGCCATGCCGATCGCTTCGGGCATTTCAGATGAAATCATAATAACGCTTTTTCCTGATGCAACCAGGTCGTTGAGGATGCAGTAAATTTCGTATTTGGCGCCGACGTCAATGCCGCGGGTAGGCTCATCCACGATGAAAATGGACGGTCCTGCCAACAGACACCGGCTTAAAACCACCTTCTGCTGATTCCCGCCGCTTAAGTTTTTTACCATCTGATCGATCGACGGTGTTTTTATACCCAGTGATTTCCGGTATTTCTCAGCCGCCATGATCTCCTCATGCTTGTTTACCACTCCGTAGACTGATAGTTTGTCCAGACTGGAATTGGATATATTGGTCTTCACATCCTGAATTAGGATGAGACCCAGTCCCTTCCGGTCTTCGGATACATATCCCAGCCCAGCCGATATGGCATTCTTGGGCGTATGAAAGATGTGCTCCTTGCCGTCTATTTTGACGGTACCGGAACATCGCGAACCATAGGATCTTCCGAACAAACTCATCATCAGTTCGGTCCGCCCGGCTCCCATCGGACCGCAGAAAGCGAGAATTTCACCCTTCCGCAGTCTAAAAGACGCGCCTTTCACCACCGCGAGATCCGGGTATTCAGGGTGAAATACCGTCCAGTCTTCCACTTCCAGAATCACCTCGTCGCTGATCTGGTGTTTCTTTTCGGGAAAGCGGTGGGTCATGTCCCTGCCGACCATGTGTTGAATAAGCTCGGCTTCGGATACTTTGGCGGCGTTTGTGTCGAAACTTTTAATGGTCTTTCCATCACGCAGGACCGTGATGGAATCAGCGATTTCCAGCACTTCATTGAGTTTGTGGGAAATCATGATGCAGGTGATCCCTTCTTTTTTGAGTTCAAGGATCAGCTGCAACAGCTTTTCACTTTCCGCATCATTCAGCGACGATGTAGGTTCGTCGAGGATTAAAAGCTCAACTTTCTTTGATAGTGCCCGGGCAATTTCGACAAGCTGCTGCTTGCCAACACCCATTTTGCTCACAACGGTATCCGGATCTTCGTGAAGCCCCACTTTGTCCAGATACTGTTTTGACGCGACAATCAGTTCGGACCAGTTGATCACGCCGAACTTCGGTTTTATATGTCCAAGAAAAATGTTTTCGTAAATGGACAGGTAGGGGCTTAAAGCCAGCTCCTGATGGATAATGGCCAAATTGTCCTTTTCAGAATCCTTTACACTCTTGTAATGGGCCTCTTTTCCATGAAAAAACACCTGCCCCTCGTAGCTGCCGTAAGGATGCACACCGCTGATGACGTTCATCAGGGTGGACTTTCCTGCTCCGTTTTCTCCGCAAAGGCAATGAATCTCTCCGCGCCGGACACTGAAATTCACATCGTCAAGAGCCCGCACCCCGGGAAAGTCTTTGGTGAGATTTTTCACTTCAAGAATATATTGATCGTTCATGTATTCACGTTCCCTAAAGCAAAGATGAAGACGACGCCATTATATGGCGCCGCCTTCCTAGGCATTGTAAGTGCTTATTGACCGATACTCTTCAGTTCATCGGCGGTATAGTAGCCGCTGTCGATAATGACTTTCTTCACGTTGTCTTTGGTAACGAGAATCGGGTCAAGAAGGTATGTGGTTACGTCCTTCACATTGGTGTTGAAGGTTGTTTTTTCGGTTCCGGGGATGTTGGGAGTTTGTCCCTTCAGGATTGCGTCTGCAAGCTGGATGGTCGCATCTGCAAGAAGCCGGGAATCCTTGAAAACAGTCATGTACTGTTTGTTTTCCAGAATGTACTGAACAGTGGGAAGTTCCCCGTCCTGGCCGGTGATGATGGGCAGTTTTTCGATGGTGTCATATTTTGCATCGTTTGAACATGCTTCAACAATTGCGCGGCCTACCGGATCGTTCGGTGCAAGTACTGCGTCCAGAACTACGTCTTTCGCGTCGTTGGTAAGAAGGTTTTCCATACGTGCTTTCGCATTTTCCGCTCTCCAGCCTTCGGTTGCAATGCGCTGAAAATTGGTTTTGTCAGCTGATGTTTTAGGATAAGGACCTACTACAACAAGCTTTCCGGATGCGATGTAGGGATTCAGGACTTCCATTGCGCCGTCATAAAAGAAATACGCATTGTTGTCGGTGGGGGATCCTGCGAACAGGGTAATGTACTGGGGCTCTTTTGCGTTCTTGAGGTCGAGAGCCTGTTCGATAGCCGTTGCCTGAAGGAAACCGACTTTTTTAAGGTTGAAGGTGGTATAGTAATTGAAGTCGCCGGAATCCATTAAAAGCCGGTCGTAGGAAATGATTTCAATTCCTGCTTTCGCGGCATCCGCCAAAACAGTGTTGATACCGGTATTGATGGATGCGACAACAATCAGTTTTGCGCCTTTGGTAATAAAGTCTTCAATCTGCTTGTTCTGCTTGGTCTGGTCGCCGTCGGCCCACACAACTTCCGCATTGTAACCAAGCTTGGTTGCATTTTCCTGCAGTTTTTTTCCGTCAGTTACCCATCGCAGAACGTGGGTTTCGGGCATGGCAATACCAATGTCCAGACCGCCGCTCTGATCCTGGCTTCCTGCTGCGAACACTGCGCCGCCGGCAGCCATGACTGCGATCAATGTGATCAGCAATACTCTTTTCATAAAACACTCCTTGTTTAATATGGTACCCGCAATTCTCTCACGGTTTTTCCGGACAGGAAACAGGATTTCTATGCACTTTGGGTTACAGATCTACACATCCGGAAGAATTAACAGAAAAAGGAAGCATTATTTTGACATCATAATTGTCTGGTACTATTGTATATTCCGGTAGACATCTTCACGGGAGTGAAACCCGTCTTTTATGATGATGGAATCCATCTGCTCTTTATATACGGCAATCGGAACTTCTACATAAAAAGGGATTTCTACGCCGCTGTTGTTATTAATAAACTGATCGGGCTTAGGAAGGTTGCCTTTGGCCAGTTCGACCGCCAGCTCGGCAGCCCTCCCGGCGAGCTGCTGTAAAGGTTTGTACACCGTCATGAGCTGGGTTCCTTCCACGACCCTCTGACATGAAAGGAGGTCAGCATCCTGACCTACGACAGCAACTTTCCCCGCAAGCCGCCGCTCTGCCAATAACCGAATGGCGGCATCGGCAATCTGATCATTGGCACAGGAAATGGCGTCTATGTCCTGGGTGCGGTTCAGCACTTCCCCGATTT
The DNA here is from genome assembly GCA_016935695.1 of Spirochaetales bacterium. GTDB lineage: Bacteria > Spirochaetota > Spirochaetia > JC444 > Marispirochaetaceae > JAFGQL01. The sequence continues at coordinate 31,008 of JAFGQL010000173.1, read as the reverse complement.
TTTCCTTTGCTTCGTCAAAACTCCAGTTCTCCAGCCATATTTCGTCTACCTTTCTGATCAGGCCAGCTTCGATGCGGGGACCAAGAATATCGTAAACCCCCCGGTTCACTTCATAACTGTTATTGTCCCGTACAGACCCGTTTACCAGCAGGTAATTACCTGTTGGGACCTCTTTAATAAGCGCTCTGGCCAGAAGCCGTCCGACTTCCCGATTGTCAAAAGAGACATATCCGGTTATGGGAATATTCATAATTGGCCGGTCGTAGGACAGCACCGGAATTCCCTTGTCCATGATTTTCTTGATAACCCCGGACAAAAGCTCCATGTCCTGGGGGATAACCACAAGAACATCGATGTCCTGTTCGAATAAGTACTGTATCTGGGGAATCTGTCCCTGATAGTTTCCCGGTGATTTGGCCAGAATCACTTCGGCCCCCATCTCCCGGGCCACATTCATGAAAATTTTTATGTCCTTGTTCCAGCGTTCCAGAAGAAAGGTGTCAGAAGCAGTGGAAAAACCGATCCGTATGGAACGCCCGGCGGTTTCTTCCGTCTTCTTGCAAGAAAATAATGCAGGCAGGAGCAGCAGAAGAAAGCAGACCGCCAACCGTGTGGTCATGTACAGTTTCATCGTAGTACCCTCCTGTGAAAAACTTCGGTAGGCGACATATTGGTATAGCGCCGGAAAATCCTGGAAAAATAATTTGGGTCCTGATACCCCACCAGCTTAGCCGTCTCTTTGACCGAAAGGTGTTGTTCTTTCAAAAGAACAAGAGCCTGCTCAATCCGGAAGCTGTTCAGATAATCAACATAAGATGTATTCAAATACTCGCTAAAAAGGCGGCTTAGGTAACTGGACGTGATGCCGCATTCTTCGGCGATATCGGTAAGCTTTATCGGCCGGCTGAAATGGCGGTGAATAATGGCAAGCGCTTTGGTCAAGTGGGGTGGGTATATGTCATTTTTATACTTTACTATGGCTGCTTCCAGGAACTTCAATGCTTCCCTTGCCCAGACCTTCCATTCTTTGACACTTGATATTCCCATGATATCCACAGGCGGGTTCATTTCGCCCGAAACCGCCTCCAGGATATGCCGGTCAAGTCTGGAAAACAGAATGGAAAAGAGGGCCACCATCTTGCTCTTTGCAATGAGGAAATCTTCCTTTAAAAAAACATCAGTCCAGTAACGCTCGAATTCGCGCGCCCCCCCTTTTATATCAGCGCCAAGAAGCTGGGCACACATTTTTTCAGTCAGGTCGTATTCACCCAAAGAGGACGTGGATGCTTCGGTCCCTGCCCGCAGCTGGGCAAAGGCTCTTCTGTAGGCATCATGAAGTTCATCAAATGAAGAGGGACCGCTCATACCCATCTTTAAGGGTATATGGGTAAACTCGTTTATCATGGCACTACAGTAGTTTTTCAGTTTTGTCATGTCCTGAGACGAAGGAAACAGTTGAAGCATACGTCCGGAAAAACAAAAACGGTAACTCACATACTTCCGTTTTATTTTTTCATCAAGCTGATCATACACATGCGTCACTGTTCCATCGTTCCCTGAGCCTTCCGCTTCAAACAGATACAACTCCCCGCTGTCGGCAGAAAACCCCGCCGCTGCTGAAAATTCAGCCCATTCGTCCTGGCCGGGGTTTTCCCAGATGATCCCCGATAAAAAACGCTCCATGATTGTCTGACGGCTTTTATACGCGTGCTGCACATCTTCCAGATGGCTGCTGTGACGGCGGCGGACCTCGTCGAGATGTGCGGCTATTTTTCCGAACTCTTCGACCAGCATGCTGCGGGTAATAGGTTTGACAAGATAACTGAAAATATTCAGAGGTATTGCCCTCTGGGCGATATCAAAACGCTCATAGGCTGTTGCAAGGATAAAGACCGTATCCGGATGCTGTTTCCTCATTTCTATAATGGTATCCAGGCCGTCTATACCGGGCATGTGTATATCCATGAACACCACATCGGGCTTCGCTTCCGCAGCGAGTTCGATCGCCTCGGTTCCGCTGCGGGCCTTTGCGCTCAGAACAAACCCGGAAATATGCTTTTCTATACTGAAAGAAAAACTGTCCAGGACCGGCTCTTCGTCATCGACAACCATTACTCGATACACGGTTCCACCTCGGTATGCAAACGTATGATGATTTCTGTTCCTTCTCCCTGGGTAGTCTTGATGTCGATGGCATCATCATGCTCGGGATAAAGAAAATAGCAGCGTTGTATTACATTTTCCAACCCCATGACCTTCGGGCCCAACTGGTAATCCCGGGAATGGGGTGTCAGCAGGTCCTTGACCAGGTTTTCGGAAATACCAACACCGTCATCCTTGACAGATATGACCAGAACAGGTTCTTCATAGACAATTCTTACCATGATGGTTCCTGTATGGTTCTTTTTTTTGAAGGCGTGGAGAACCGAGTTTTCCACCAGAGGCTGCAGTATCATATTGGGGCAGGAAAAACGGTCTAAAAGGCCTTCATCATAATCAAGAACGAGCTTGAGGGTTTTGGGGAACCGTATTTTAAGAATATTGTAATAGGTTTTCAGCCCTTCCACCTCATGCCGAAGGGGAACGAAAAATTTCTTTTCACGTATGTTGTACCTGAACAGTTTCGCAAGGTTCTCCATAAACTCTGCGGTTTTGTCAGCCTCTTCGACTATGGCCAGCTGTACGCCGGTATTTATGGTGTTGAACAGAAAATGAGGATTCATCTGGGCCTGCATGGTGTACAGCTCCATCCGCTTTAACAGCTGTTCCATCTTCAGGTTCCTCACCCGCTCGGTCATGATCTGCTGTTCCATTTCTTTCTGTTTTTTCAGCTCGTTTATATAGTGGTGAATGCTTTTTTTCATTTGATTGAACGCAGATGCCACCTGCTCCACTTCGTTGATCGACCGGAAATGAAGGTCCGGCACATCAAAATTGCCGTCGGAGAGTTTCCCCGCCATCTGGGACAGATCAAACATGGGCGTGGTTATGTTCTGCCCCATCTGCAGCAAAAGGGCATAGGCGAAAAAAGTGGCTATCACGACAAGGAGTAAATTCTGGTACTGTATCTTGCGGAAAAGATCCAGGAAACCCCGGTATTCCTTAAGCTGGAACCGGAACCCTGACAGGCTTATGGAATTTATACGTGCGGAAATATGGGAATACAGCTTTATGCTTTCTTCATAATTCGCGGTATATTCAAGAACTTTCCGTCCCCGTTTCTGCTCAATGATATTATTCACCCGGGCCAGATAGGCATCAATCAGAAAATACACCTCGCGCTTCATCAGCTCGGTCTCATCAGGCAATATCGGCCGTTCTTCCGGTATTTTTTCCCGGATGGTTTCCATCAGGAACAAAAGTCTGGCAAGCGAGGACGATGACCAGCCGGTAAGGTAATCCTGCAGAGGTTTCTGAATTTCCGACAGGTCTGTCTGCAGTTCCTGAAAATAATGCTCCTCCTGGAACCGTTCATAGGCGATATTCTGAAGATTCAGTGAATTGAGCAGAATGAAACCGATGGAAAAGACCATGATGATCATGCTGATAGACTGGTATAAAAGCAGTTTTACCCACAGGGAATTTCGCCTCACCGCAGGCTCCCGTTATGAACTCGTTCAACTTCCGCCCGGGTTAGAATGTTTATCCCCGTATCGATGTATGCTGAGGTGTAGCCGATGGTGCTGATCTCCTTTAGTGCCATCACCGCGCTGTATCCTATCCTGTAGGGATTCCTGACAATGCTGCCGAGGACAACGCCTTTTCTGATATACTCACGGATGGTTTCATCTTCGCCGAAACCGATGATCTGGATCTGCCCCACAAGGTTCAGATCAATGATTGCCTGAATTGCCACCAGGGTATCGTTCATATCGGAGAGCACTATGATATCGGTATCGGGGTTTCTTAGAAGCAAGTCATACACTACCCGTTCGGCATCAATGGGGTTCAGGCTTGTCCTGCCGGTGGACAACTCTCTCAGCCGGTCGCCCATGGTAGTTTTCAGACCTATTTCCACAAGGTTGGCATCGGACATCAGTCCCGGGTTTTTTTCACTGTAGATCAGCGCTATATGAACCGCATTCTTTTCCGCGAACAGCGCAATGCGGCCGATGCTCTTGCCGGAATCAAAACTGTTTGTTCCGATAAAAAAGGCATTGGATCCGATGATGGCTTCGTTTTCGATCTGAACAATGGGAATACCCAGACGGGAAATTTCCTCAAGCTCGGAGAGTACCGCGGGAGAGTTGTCATATACAAAGACCGCAATTCCGTCGATCCCGGAGAAGGACGCCATTTCAAAACTGAGCATATCTTCGTTTATCGAATTGAAGTTTACAGCGCAATCCATGGCGTCGGATGCGTCCAGGGCGCCTGCCTTCAGGCTGTTAAAGAACGAATAATCAGACGACGGCATGAAAAAAGCGTAGTGGAAAGACTTGGCCCGGGAGGGATCGCCAGGCTGGTCCGCCGACAGAAGGAGGGGGTTGAGGATCAGGAGCCGCACCGAAACTATAAAGAAGCCGATGAACACGAGGCCCAAAAACAATGTGAGAAATTTCAGATACTTTCCCATCGCTCAATAGTAAGAGCGTTTTGTCCCCTTGTAAAGGCCGGATGAATCTTCCGGTTATAGCAGACCGGCAGTATTTCGTGTACACTTGCACGGTACCATGAAACAGCAGCTCGCGCGTATCCGAAACATGATTGGCTCAGATGAAGGGTTTTACCTGACCGCGCTTCATGCCTTCGTAGAAGGACACATGAAACGGCATTTCCCCGGCTACGGGGAGCAGCTGGGCAGGAGTTTTACCGACAACCTTCTGTACTACAAAAAATACCTGCTGCAAACCCGCAAAGGACCGGGTATTGACGCTCTGGACTCAATCCGGAGGGAACACATTCTTGTACAACAGGTACTACATGACTTCATCTCCCTCGATCCCGAGGAGGCCCGGGCGGCCACCATGAACTTCATCGGTTACTGTACGGCAACCGGGATTTACGACACCCATGCACAGGACCTGGAACAGTTGAAACAGTTCCTGCACCTGTGGGACGAGAAAACAAGCCGGGCCCAGGAATACGAACAACTCCGCAACATCAAGTGGCAGCTGTTTGAACTCAAACAGGAACACAAGGATCTGATTACACAGCTGGCCGATTTCGAGACGGCCAAAGACAGGATCATCACCCTCGAGGCCCAGCTGCGCATTCTTGAACACCGGCTGAAAATCAAGTCCGCCTCTCCCCAGTCTCCCGCCGGCCGCACGTCGGAAAGCAAGCTCGTAAAAGAGCACACAGAGGTCAAGGAAGAGCTCCAGCAGAAAATAAAGGACCTGGAAAAAATGGCCCGTATCCGGGATTACCTCACCAAACTGTCCCGCCTTACCGCCTATACAAGGACCCGCTCCGATTACGAAAAACAGGTACTGACCTTAAGCGAAGAGCAGGCCGACGCCCTCTCAAGAATCAGCCTCAACACCGATTTTCTTGTACAGGGGGCGGCGGGAACCGGAAAGACCCTTGTACTGCTCAAAGCCCTCCAGAAAGCCGTTATTCAGCGGGAAACCCAGGGCGTCCTGTGGGACGGAGAAAAGGACGGATCATCGGACTCCATACTGCTTTTGTCCTATACAAAGACCCTGGTTAAGTATAACAAATATCTGGCGGCTCTGCTGGATATACACAGCGGCGGCAAGGACCAGATAGATACTGCCGACAGTTTCATTTTTCAGATACTGAAGCATTTCTATCCGGACTGTGAGGTCAACTTTTCAATTCTGTCGGAGCTGGCAACCCGGCTGCTCCACGGCGGCGGCTACCCGACAAGCCTGAACCATCAGCAGCTTACCGCCGAAATAGAGGATTTCATTTACGCAAACAAGGTTTCAAAAGACGAATACTGCACCCAGCTTATTCCCCGTGCCGGTATGGGTTTCAGTCTGACCAGAGAGGAGCGGGTCCTGGTCTGGAACATCAAAACAGAGCTGGAAAAAGCCATGATGCAGCGCAAGTCCCTTTCCCGGGGTTACGCCCACAGTCTTATCTGCGAACGCATAGAACAGACAGGTACACCCCCCTCCTTCATGTACGGATACGTCTTTGTCGACGAATCCCAGGACCTGAAATCAGCGGACCTGTATATACTCAAGGCGGTGGCGGGCCGCCACATTATTCTGGCAGGCGACACAGACCAGACCATCTACGGTGTTACCCAGCCCTACGCAAAAGCGGAAATAGACATCCAGGGAAAGACAAAAATACTGAAGCTGAACCACCGGAGCACCATTCCCATTATCGCCCTGTCGGAAGAATTCAAGGAACGGGTAAAAACAAAAGGCGAGCAATCCCGGCCGGGGCCGTCAGAAGGCTTCAGGGAAGGGCCTGTTCCCGAACTGTTCATAGAAACAGGAGAAGAAAAACTGCTCCAGTTTCTGTATTCAAAACTGGAAATACTCCTTACCCACATCCAGTACGACCCGGGCAATATAAACATACTGGTTCCTACACGGAAGCTGCTGTCAAAAGTCGAAACCTACCTGAACCAGAAAGGCGTCGCCACCATACAATACGCCGACGAGCGCTTTGAGTTTGCCGACACCAAGGCGGTCAGGATATCCACTCTGCATTCGGCAAAGGGCCTGGACATGCCCGTCGTCATGCTGTTTCTGCCGTACTGGCCGTTTTCCTCGGGCTCCAACTATACGCCCGTAGCCCAGACACGGCTGTCAAACAACCTGTTGTATGTAGCCATGAGCCGCGCGATGGACATTCTCGATCTGTTCATTGACACCGAAATCAGCGGCGATTCGCCTGTCAAGGAACTCATCGAAACCTACGATCAGGTATTCACCAAGACCCGTAAGATGAAGCAAAAGCAGTGATCCTCACTGGCGTAAGACCTCTGTCAAGCGGTCATGATAAGGGCATTTCTTATTCACCCGGCGGCCCTTGTCTATAAACACCACTTCGTCGGCAAGGGCAGTAAAGTCAGAAGGATCATGGCTGATAATGGCCAATGGGACATCAAGCCCTTCTTTCAGGCGGAACAGGTAGCCGATGATACTTCCGCGCAGGTCTTTATCAACTGCGCTGAAGGGCTCATCCAGCAGCAGAATATCGGGGGAAGCCAGCAGGGCCCGGCCGATTGCCACCCGCTGCTGTTCGCCTCCTGAAATAACACCAGGTTTCGCGTCCAGTATATGGGCCAGATCGAGTATTTCCACCACATCAAAAAACGAAATCCGGGACCGGGACGTATAGGCCTGGGAAAAATTCAGGTTTTTCCGGACCGACAAATGGGGAAACAGAAGCTTCTCCTGAAACACCATCCCGACCGCCCGTTTGTGAACCGGCACACATATACCTTTCCTGGAATCGTACAGGACTTTTCCGTTTACCATGACAGACCCGCGTACCGGTTTTTTGAGTCCCGCAATGAGTTGAAAAAGTGTGCTCTTCCCCGAGCCCGAGGGGCCGCTGATCCCGGTGGCTTTTCCAGAAAATGTTGCGCTCATGTCCAGTACAAAATCCCGCAACGGATAGCTCAGGTCAAAGACGACACTCACAGCCTGCCTTCCTTTTCACGGCGGGAGAAAGCCCCTCCCCCAAGCATGGCAAGAAAGGAAATACCGACAGAGAAAGCAACCAGAAGGGCGACATCCCCCTCCCTTCCCGGGACCTGCAGAAGGGAATACACTGCCAAAGGCACCGTCCTGGTTTTACCCGCAATATTTCCCGCAAAGGTAATGGTGGCGCCGAACTCACCCAGACTGCGGGCGAATCCCAGCAAGAAGCCGTTTACCAGCCCGGGCAGGCTGAGCGGAAGGGTTATACGCAGGAACACATGAAAAGGCCCGGCACCCAACACCGATGCAGCGGACTCGTAACGGCGGTCGACCATTTCCATTGACACTTTTATGCTCCGGGCCACCAGCGGAAAAGACACAATAACCGAGGCAGCGACCGCTGCAGCCCTGGAAAAAGCAAAGGATGCACCAAAGGTCTTAAAAAGCCAGACCCCGGCAAACCCGTTACGGCCGAAAATCAAAAGCAGCATATACCCGATGGTGACCGGCGGCATCACCAGGGGCATGTTCGCACAGCCCTCCAGGATGCTTCTTCCCGGCAGCTTCGTCCGGGTCAAAAGAAAACCAAAGACAAGCCCCAGGGGCAGGTTGATGCAGGTCGCCATGAAAGCGATGCGAACCGAAAGCAGAATAATGTCGGTCATAGAACTTCCGCCATTAAAAGCGCACGGCCGGCTCAAAACCCTTCCGAATAAGAAGGTCATGCGCTACCTCGGAGTTCATGTATTCGAACAACCTTTGGGCTTCTGAGCCGGTATCCTTTATCCGTACGCAGTAGTACTCAATGGGCCCGTGGCTGTACGGGGGAAACACCGCGGCGATACGGACCTGCCGGGAGGACATGGCATCAGTAAGGTAGACAATGCCGTAATCAGCCTCTCCGAGCTGTACCAGGTTCAAGGCCGTGCGGACATCCTGGGTGGGCATGATTCTATCAGCTACCTGCTGGTAAACACCTATATTCTCCAGCGCACTTTTCCCGTAGACGCCTGCGGGGACATGACCGGGATCACCCATGGCCAGCATGGTAAATCCGCCGGACAAAAGTCTGCGGATATATTCAACCGCATCAGAACCTGTGGGCTCTTTCCTGTCAGCCTCATTAAGAGGAGTGATCAACACCAGGCGGTTGCGGGCAAAGACAGACACATCCGCGCTTACATTCTTCTCATGCAGATACTCCACCCATTTCTTTGACGCCGACACGAACACATCACATTCCGCGCCCTGTTCGATCTGCCGCGCAAGGGTGCCGCTGGATGCCGGATTAATGAACACATGCATTCCTGTTCGCTGCCGGAATTCAACGGCCATTTCCTCTGCCACATCTGTCATGCTCGCCGCCACAAAAAGGGTACAGGACCCGGCATTTGATCCCGCCTCGCCCTGGGCCGCGGCATGCCCGAAGACCGAAACACATACTAACGCGGCAATAACCACAAGTACTTTCATACCCCTTTCCATACACCACACCCCCGTACCCTGAATTAAGAGCAGAAAACGTGCCAAACACGTTTCTATGAGGGCATTCTTGAGAAAAACCAGATTAATGTATCCGCTTTTATACGTGTTCAGTGATGTTCAACGTGGAACCGGGCCGGAAGCCCGCAAAAATGGGATACCGTTTTTCCAAAAACGGAAATGCACTGGCCGGAATTCTACATGTACGTACAACCGGAGTCACACCTTGCCGTTAGACACAAGGCCTTTTAAGACGGTCAGGAACGGATTGTGCTTCCCGCGCTCATGTTTCATCCCGCGGTAAAAAACCGCGTCCACCTTGAGGCGCGATAGGGTTTCAGGGGTGCAGGCCAGGGGGTTTTCAGATAAAAGGGTCATATCGGCAACCTTGCCCGCTTCAAGAGTACCGCGTTCACCTTCGTCGAAAGACGCCTTATATCCATTGACCGTAAACAGTTTGAGGGCTTCAGAAATGGAAAGGGACTCATCACTCTGGGTGTGGTTACAGGCTTTGTACATCCCGTGGAGCGCATCCGGGGCAGTTACCGGCGCGTCGGAGCCGCCGGAAATAAGAAGGCCCCGTTTGAGGAACGTTTTCAGGGGATTGAGCCTGGCCTCGCGGTCGCCCAGCACCGAGAAAAGGTAGGAGGTCGGTTCCTGGGGCCAGTCGATGAACGCAGGCTGGAGCGGTATCTGGATGGCGTACTCGGCACACAGATCCATGCCCCGGTCGGTGGGCAGACAGGCGTGGATGATGCCGTGACGGTGGTCCTCTCTGGGATAATCTGTCAAGGCCGCAGCAATGGCGCGGGCCGCCTGGTCAAAGGCTGCGTCGCCGATGGCGTGCATCTGTATCTGTAAACCGGCCCGGTTGGCTTCTTTACAGAACGCTGCCACCTCATCATCTGAATAAAACAGGATACCGCGGTTTTCAGTGCCCTGGTAGGGCTCGTACAAGGCGGCATCAAGAGACCCAAAGCATCCGTCCAGGGCGGTGGCGAAACAGCCGCCGATTCGGGGGAGCTTCCGCCGCAGGACTTTCTGTATGTCCATGGTCTGGAAAAAAACCCGGGTCTGGACACCGGAACCGATACCCCTGGCAATCCAGCGTTCAATATCCACATCCATATCCAGGGGAAATCCGACACCGGTGACTGTATGCACCATGCCGAATCCGTGTTCAGCCAGATACTCATACGCATCCGAAAGGCTGCTGATGAGGTCCAGAGCCGACACCTTTTTTGTTATAAAAGCAGACACGGCAAAAAAGGCCTCCTGCCCCATGATGCCGGTCTCCCCATCAAAACCGCGTAAGGACCCCGTAGCAGGCGGCAGGGTTTTCAGCACTGCCGAATTGACTACACAGGTATGTCCGTCGTATTTGACTAAAAACACCGGTGTATCTCCCGCGGCCTCATCTAGCTGCCGCCGGGTAACCAGACATCCTTCTTTCACAGCGTGTGCGGAAAGCCCGTACCCCATAAGCAGCTTGCCTTTCTGCGCGGCGGCCCCGGCTGCCACTTTTTCCAGAATTTCCTCATTCGAGGAACAGGAGTAGAGCATCAACCGCCCGTTGAACAGGGCAAAGGACGAAAAGTGGGTGTGGGTATCGACAAATGAGGGAACCAGGGCCTTGTTGCCCAGTTCAATTACCGCCGCCTTTTCGTACTCACCGGGGAGTACATCGCCGGTATAAACGATGCGGCCTTTATCCTCTATGAGGTAGCGGTGGACAGTATCTCTGTCGTCACAGGTAAGTATGTCGCCTTTGAATATCTGCATGCTTTTTACAGTAGCTCCAAAGAATAGGATTGTCAAAATAAATCGCTGTGATTTATGAAAGGACACATAGATCGGCGAATACGGCGCCGGTGATGCCCTTCAGGACATCGGGCGTAATCTCCATCTGCAGCCCGACAGCCCCTGCGCTGACGATGATGGATGGTACATCGGCTGCGGATTGGTCTATGAATGTTGCAAAGCGTTTTTTCATGCCCAGAGGAGAACAGCCTCCCTTCACATACCCCGTCGGTCATTCCGTCGGATGTATCGTATTCATAGACACTGTATGCTGTCTTCCTGGCGTCAAGGAGACGGAGGGCGTTGGTCTTTTTACTGTGCGAACTCATTGCCAGCCCCGGCTTTTTTCTCCTGTTTTAAGGGTGTCGCCGAGCATACGTTTGATCTCCTCATATTCCCGGCGGGTACCGTCAAAATCGTAGGTTGTCTCGGCGTCGGGCATGGGCATGGCCCTGAAGGGCCCTTCCAAAAAGGCCGAACAGATCGCCTCGCACTGGCGTACCGAAAGGGTATGTTTTACAAAGTAACTGTTGACTATCCCCGGATATCCCAGGCCTCTGCAAATTTTCTGTATCTTCATCTGTACCCGCGGGTTCAGGGCCTTGCGCACACTGTAGATCACGTTGATTGAGTTTACATTTATACGGCAGGGATTGCACAACATCACCGACGACAGTCGGAAACCGTTTCTTCCGTGTTTGTCTTTTTTCGCGTGGATGGGATACCCTGAATCATTCAACAACAAAAGAGGCCTTCGTCCCAGATCGTCCTTTACCGGATCAATGAAAATAGCGGGCATCACGATGGCGCTCGTTTCCATAAGCGGTTTCGCCGCATCGATGAAACGGTTGATGAAGTCCGCAGTTGTCAACGGTGAATCGGAAGCGACAAACAGGGCTTCGCGCCGGGCGGCCCAGGCCCTGGACGCAGCATACCCCTTGATGAAATTCCCGCCGATGGAATCCTTCGCGGTGCGGCGCGGATCTATGGAGAAGTCGCGGCGAACCTGCTGGTCAATCTCGTCGTTCTGATCAACGAAGATCAGGGGTTTGTCAATTGTTTCAAGATAGCCGGATAGCCGGTCCCGGATCTGCCGGATAAAGCCGACAATCACAATTTCTTCTATGACAGGGTCAGCGGCGAGGGCTTCCAGGGTAAATTGAAGAAGGGGTTTGGAAATTTTTTCACCCTTTCTTGTGAGAGAGAACTCCCGCATGGGTTTGTAGCCGGTTTCAATGAACTCCTCGCCGTACACATCCTGTACGACAGATCGGTACCGTTCAACCTTCCGTTTGTTATCGTATCCCGCAAGCAGAATAGCGCTGTACATGCATGATCCCTTTAAAAAAAGTTGCTGAAAACACCCTCAGTATACCGCAGTACACCATAATCGCCTATAAAAACAAGGTCTGTTCATGAAAAACTAAATGTGTGCACCGCTTGCCAGAGGATTCTGTTTTCATTGCGGGGAAAAGAGTATATGGTACTATAGTAAAAGACCGGCTTGATCAGGTCTGCCGGGAAACCACTATCAGTTTTGTTACAGGGAGGCGGAATGAAAAGGTTGTCCCTTCTACTGACGGCAGTGACCTTTGGGGCACTGTTGTTTATGTCCTGCGGATCCGGTGACGGCGAAGAAATCACCCTGGACGCCGCATTGAACATTCAGGACGGCGCCGGCAATGAAATCCTGCAAAAGACAATCTACCGCCCCGGCCCGCCGGAATATGAAAAAGGCAGTGGCGGCGGCGTGTGGGTGGACACCATCAACAACGACCCCAAGACCTTCAACACCCTGACCGCAAGGGACGGGGATTCACGGGACATTGTGGATGTACTCTTTGTCAGCCTTGTCGACTATGACCCCTACACCCGGCAGTTCAAACCCGAGCTGGCCAGTTTCGTGATCGAAGCAGACGAAAAGGCAGACACCCTTGATGTGATCTACACTCTCCGGGACGATCTGTTCTGGACCACCCCCGACGGTTCGGTCAAGGAAAAAATCACCTCAGACGATGTAGTCTACTGGTACGATAATATCGAGGGCGACAAGTCGCTTCAGCTTCCTGCCTATCCCGGCCAGTTCATTGAAATGGCCGACGGTACCAGCGCCAGGGTGACCATAGAAAAAATCAACGACGCTTCCTTTGTGTTCCATTTTCCGCGGATTGTCGCTGAGCCAATCCTTTCTACCAATATGGATTTCGGTCCCCGGTACCTTTTCCAGAAGGCCAAGGAAGAAGGCGGCAGTGAGGCAATCCTCAATTTCTTAAGCGTCGACACCGACGTCATGACCATTCCGTCGGTGGGCCCTTACCATATTGTTGAATACACGCCGGGGGTCCGTGTTGTCCTTAAGCGGAACCCCTGGTACCACAAGAAGGATGAATGGGGGCAGGCCCTTCCGTACATTGAAACCCTGATTTACCGCATCGTCCCCGACACCAACACCGAGTTCCTGCTGTTCAAGGACGGGACTAAGGACGGGTACAGTCTGAGGCCGGAAGATCTGGACGAACTCATCAACGCCTCGAACTCCGATTACTCGGTGTACAATGGAGGCGAAGGACTTGGTTCGGCGTTCTTTTCTTTCAACCAGAATCCGGATTCCATGGATCCGGTCAAATACGAGTGGTTCAGCAAAAAGGAATTCCGCCAGGCCATGAGCTGCCTTTTAAACCGGCCACGGATAGCCCGGCAGATTTACCGTGGGCTTGCGGTTCCGGCCCATTATTTCTTTGCCAAGGCGAACCCCATGTTCGATCCCGGTATCAAACTCAATTACACCTATGATCCGGAAAGGGCGGTCGCGCTTCTTGAATCCGTCAATATAAAGAAAGACTCAGACGGCGTCATGCGTGACTGGGAAGGTCGTCCCCTGGAGTTCACCATCAATATCGGTGCGGAAAACAACATGTCAATCGATATCGCCAATATCTATGCAGATGAAATGTCCCGGCTGGGGATCACCGCGAATGTGCGGCCCATCGATTTCCAGAAACTTGTGGATATGATCACGAACACCTATGACTGGGACTGTCTCAGCGCGGCCCTTGGGGCCAATTACTGGCCGTCCGGGGGCAGTAACGTATGGCAGTCCAACGGAAACTTTCACCTGTGGCGGCCCCTCCAGGAAACACCCGCCACAGAATGGGAAGCCCGTATCGACTACCTGTACAACGAGGGCCGCTTTACTCTGGATGAAAAAGAACGGAAAGTCATCTACGACGAGTACCAGACCATATTGCTGGAACAACTCCCCATGATCTATATTGTTCACCCCATGAGTTTCTTCGGCATCCGGGACAAATGGAACAACGTGTTCTACGACACCCTCGACGGCATCAGTCTGAATCACCTGTATCTGAACCCCTAGCTCAGGAAAGGCGCCCATGAACGGAATGAAAGACAGGCATACCCCCATCGACACCCTGGTACAGCCTTTCAGGCGCGGAGCCGCAGCCTTCAGCAAAAAATTTCCCCTTTCGTCCTTTATCCTGTTCCGGGCTGTTTCCATGCTGACCATTCTGTTTATTCTGGGGCTGGCAGTATTCGGCCTCATGGAACTGGCACCGGGGGATATGGTGGAGTCCTATGTAAAAAGTCAGATGATGATGTCCGCCGAGTTCCGCACCGATGATAACATCTATACAGAAGAAGCCATCGCCGCGGCCCGGGGGCGCCTCGGTCTGGATAAACCCTTTTATGCCCAGTATTTCGATTGGCTGTACCGGGTCTTTGTAAAACACGACCTTGGCCGTTCGCTCATTTCCAGGGCGCCGATCCTGTTTCTGGTTCGCGACCGGATGGTCAACTCCCTCATCCTCAACCTCATCTCCCTTGTGTTTCTTACCATTCTGTCATTCGCCACAGGGATTTATTTTTCATCCAAGGTCGGAACCAGGACCGATGTCGTGGCAACCTTCGTGGCCCTGTTCCTCCATGCCTTTCCGGGGATACTCCTTCTGATTCTGCTGCAGCTCTTTGCCGCTGTCACCGGCTGGTTTCCCATCACCGCGTACCCCACCGAATTTCCGTTCAGCCAGGCGCCCCTCAAATTCACCTTCTCGTACATTCATCATATCATTCTGCCCCTTACCGCCGCCTTTCTGGGGGGCATCGGCGGCACAATGCGCTATATCAGGGCAACCATGCTCGACCAGCTCGGTCAGCCGTACATTACCGCGTTGCGGGCCCGGGGCATAAAGGAATCGCGGATTTATTTTGCCCACGCCTTCCGCAACACCCTCAACCCCTATATCACCAGCTCCGCCGATCTCTTCGCCTCATTATTCTCCGGCTCTCTCATTCTCGAAATCATTTTTTCATACCCGGGCATAGGAAAACTCATGTACGAGGCCGTCAGGCAGGAGGACATCAATCTGGTGCTGGCCAATATCATGTTCATCAGTTTTCTCATCCTTACCGGTATGGTCCTCGCGGATATCCTCCTCGCGGTCATCGATCCAAGAATCCGCTACGGGAAGGGGGAATAGCTCATGGGCTCATTGATTCTCTCACGGCTGTTCAAACGTCCCGCGGCCCTCATCTCCGCTGTTCTTTTACTGCTCCTGTATACTTCCATGATCTTTGCCGAGTTCCTGGCGCCCTATACGGCCACCGCCAGTTTCCGCGGACATAATTACCATCCGCCGTCGTTGGTCTGGTATTCAAAAACACTGGGATTCCGGCCCCAGGTACAGAAGCGGGTTCTTGTAGACCAGATCACGTGGAAATACGCCCGTATAAAGGATGAGTATGTGCCGGTCAGGTTTTTCGTCAAAGGCGACGAGTACCGGCTGTTCGGCCTTATCCCCATGAGCCGCCATCTGTTCGGCACCGATGAGCCTTATGCCATCGGCGGCACGGTCATCGACGCCCAGCGGGAGTATCCGGTATTCATCTTCGGCGCCGACCACATGGGCCGGGACCTTTTTTCCCGCATATTGTACGGCTCCCGTATTTCCCTTACCGTGGGCTTCATCGGCGTGTTCATCTCCCTTACCCTGGCCATAATATTCGGCGGCCTTGCAGGATATTACGGCGGCGCCGTGGACTGGTTTATCATGCGCTTTGCCGAGTTTTTTATACTCGTTCCCGGCCTGTACATGATTTTATTCCTGCGTTCCGTCCTTTCAAGCAGCCTCAATTCAGGTCAATCCTTTATTTTGATCACCGTTATCCTGTCCTTTGTAGGCTGGCCGGGGACCGCCAGGATGCTCCGGGGCATGATCCACAGCATCAAGCGGGAAGACTTCATCGTCGCCGCGCAGCTCCAGGGAATTCCCAGCCTGGTAATCATATTCCGGCATATCATTCCCCAGATATCGTCCATCATCATCATCAACATTGCCCTGAGCATTCCCGGGTTCATTCTCGGGGAAACGGTTCTGTCCTATCTTGGCCTGGGAATTGTAGACCCGGCCGTCAGCTGGGGGGCCCTGTTGAACAAGGAAATATCCACCTTGAACAACCTGCGGTCCTTCCCCTGGTTCCTGATACCCGGGCTGTATCTCCTGATCACCACCCTGTCGTTCAACTTCATGGGCGACCTTTTGCGGGATGTATTCGATCCCTATTTCCGGGAGAAAAAATGAACAGTTCTTCTACCCCTGCATTGCTGAACGTCGATCAGCTCAAAATTCATTTTGCCACCCCAAAAGGTCCTCTTATGGCCGTCCGGGGCATCTCCTACTCCATTGCCCGGGGCGAAACCCTCGGCATTGTAGGAGAAAGCGGATCGGGGAAAAGCGTCGGCGCCATGGGCGTCCTGGATCTGCTGCCCGGGAATACCATCCTCCGGGAAGGTACGGTACACTTCGACGGGAAATCGGTTACCAGCATGACGCCGCGGGAATTGCGGGCCTTCCGGGGAAGCGGCATCGGCACTATCTTTCAAGAACCCGGGCGCTCCTTCGACCCCATTTACACCATTGGGAAAACCATGCAAGAGACCGCGGCGGCCCATTTCCCGGACATGGAAGATAAGGACATCACCGAACTGTGCGTGCGGCGCCTGGAAGAAGTGCATGTGCCCGAAGCCCGCCAGCGCCTTACCAACTACCCTCACCAATTTTCGGGAGGCCTGCTGCAGCGCATCATGATCGCCACGGCCCTGTTGACCGATCCGGCCCTGCTCATTGCCGACGAACCGACAACTTCCCTGGATGTCACTATACAAGCGGGAATCATTGAACTGCTGAAAGAGATAAAAGAAACCCGCGGCTTGTCCATCCTGTTCATTACCCACGACCTTGCCCTCATATCCACCATCGCCGACAGGATCATCGTCATGTACGCAGGTCTCATCATGGAAGAAGGCCCCACCGAAGAAGTCCTTTCAAGGCCGCGTCACCCCTACACCCGGGCACTGCTTGACACCATTCCCCGCCTGGGCGACCATTACACCGTCAGGAAAATCTCATCCATCAAAGGCACTATTCCCGATCCCACCGCGGCAGTCTCGGGCTGCCCCTTTGAACCCCGGTGCCCCCTGGCCGCCCAGTCCTGCAAAGCATCCCTTCCCGCTTTCATGAATGATGGTACCGTCCACCGCTGTCTGTTTCCCGGACCCAAACAACCCGGCCTTGCCGGAAACTCACAGGGAGGACCGAACCATGGCTGAGCCAATCCTCTCCGTTAACGGCCTGTCCAAGCGTTTTAAATTCGACGCGGGATTCTTTGCCCCGGAAGACAAATATGTCTACGCAGTGAACAATGTTTCTTTCACCATTAACCCGGGTGAAATTTACGGCCTTGTAGGAGAATCGGGGTGCGGGAAAACCACCACCGCCCGCCTGATTGTGCGGATGTACCGGCCCGATGAGGGATCCATACTTTTTACCGATGCAGGCGGCAGCCGGCATGAGCTGGAACACAGTGAAGGAGCAGCCCTCAAACGGGCCCGGGAACAGATCCAGTATGTGTTCCAGGACCCGGCCAGGTCCCTGAACCCCCGGATGACTATCGGGGAGGTACTCCTGTCCGGCTACCGATACGCTTCCACGTGGCCGGGGAAAACCCAGGCAACCGAGGAAGCCCGTGTTCTTTTATCCGCGGTCGGCCTCAATCCCGATGATATGTACCGCCGCCCCCCGGATTTCTCGGGAGGACAGCGCCAGCGTATATCAATCGCCCGCGCGCTGTTGATGAAACCCAGGCTGCTCATCTGCGACGAGGTAGTCTCGGCCCTGGACGTGTCCATTCAAAGCCAGATCCTCAACCTGCTTTTGAAGCTCAAGGATGAATATCATCTCTCCATGCTGTTCATCAGCCACGATCTGGCAGTCATCACCTATATATGCGACCGTGTAGGGGTCATGTACCGCGGCACCATTGTAGAGGAAGCCCCGTCCCGTACCCTGATCGAGAACCCGTGCCACGCCTACACCCGGTACCTGTATTCGTCCATTCCGCGTTTAGGCGGAACGCCGGCGGCAGGACAGAGCGCAGTACAGGATTCCCCCTACCGGGGGGTCCGTTTCGACCCGACCCAAAAACCGGCTCAGGCGGAATTCGCTGCCGTCAAGGAACTCGGGGACCGTCACCGTGTTCTGGATTCCTTGCTTTTGTAAAAATTTTTTTCACATGATAGATAACACGTAACAAAATGAGGCAACAGTGCAGACATATTCTTTTTCAGGTTGTACACTTGGAGGGATGAGACCCGTTCGTATTCCTGCAGCAGCATTGGTACTACTGTGCGTTCAGGGCTTTCTTTATGCCCAGTCAAATCCGTCGGCCCTGCTATCTGCCGGTGACACCTCTTTCTCAATCCCCATGAGCCTGTCCAAAGAAGACTGGAACTACATCCTACCGGAAACCGTCCGGCAAAAACATGCACACGACCCGCGGTATCCCGAAACAGCGGATACCGTTAAACTCCTGTATCTGCCGGTAAAAAATACCGGCCAGGAAACACTCTGGTATCTGGAGTTGCGGGAACAGATGGAATGGGTGGAAGTCCATTACCGCTCCGGTGAAAATGAAGAGTGGATATCTTTGCGTTCTGGCGACAAGATACCAATGAATCAGCGGAGCATCCCCGATTCCAGCATCGTTTTCCCCCTGAACCTTGCCCCCGGAACCGCAACCGACATCTACCTGAAGGTCCTTGATTATCAGTTTAAAATGCCCTATGTCCGCCTGGTGTCTCCCGGGTTTTTTTATAACACCTCGGCGCGCAAACACGCCCTCCTTATTCTCGTGTACAGTCTCATGTTCATCGCGGCGGTATACAATGTGTTTCTGTTCGTCCACGGCGGCAACAGGATGCACATCTATTACGCCGTTGTCATGGTCTGCATTCTCATCACCCTTATGGGTAAACAGCGGATGCTGTCCCTCCTGTTCCTGCCCGGCAGGTCCTATGGGTACTTTGTGTATATCTTCTTTAATTCTGTTGCCATGGCGACAGCCCTGATGTTCGTGAAGAAATTCTTTTCCCTCCGCACTACAACGCTGATGAGTTACATCATACTCACCCTCATCGGGCTCCTGTTCCTGACTGCAGCGGCGGCCTTTGTGTACCCCGGACCCTTCCTTGGCGACCTGATGAACTACTTCATCATCCCCGGGCTTGTCATAATCCTCGGCACCACAGGGCTGCAGAGCCTGAAGGGCGACAAACCATCAAACTACATACTGTTGAGCTTCATTCCCGTGGTGATAGGGTTCCTGGCCGACAATCTCGTGCTCTACCTGAAACTCCCTCTCTCCTTCTCGCTCAACCTCTTTCTTGCTGCAGGAATCGGCATCCATGTGCTCTTCGCCAACTTCGGGATCATCATGCGCCAGGCGGAAATGCGGTCCGCCTATACAAAACTCAAAGAGAATTTCGACGAGCAGGTACATCATGAAGTGGTTACCAGGACCAGGGAGCTGGAATACCATGCAAAAAAAGATCCCCTTACCGGTCTTTTAAACAGAAAAAGCCTTGATGACAAGGTCCGGTTTCTGGAAGAAAAGAACGAGCGTATGCAGACCTGGGGGGTCATCTTCATCGATATAGATGAATTCAAACATTTCAATGATGAATTCGGCCACCGGACCGGGGACCTCATTCTTATAGAAACGGCCCGCTTCCTGGAACACAACACCAGGGAGGGCGATCTGGTGTACCGCTACGGCGGCGACGAGTTTCTGTTTTTGATGCCCGACGCCGACAGCGAACTGGTTCAGAGCGTAAGCCGCCGTCTTCTTCACCGATATGCCGATGTGACAAATCCCCTCTACCATGAAATTTCCGTCCGGCATTCCCGTTTGAGCCTCTCCATCGGAGGCTGCTGCTGGAACCCAAAAACCCCACAACGGCTGTGGGACGCAATACATCAGGCGGATACAGCCCTCCTGAACGCGAAAAAAACAGGAAAGTCGCGGCTGGTGTTCCAGGACTGCCCCCCGTGATCCGCTGTGCCATCGCGGGAACAGGGCGCATCGGCTCTCTTTTGGAAAATGACCGCAAACGGGAAAAACCCGCAACCCACGCGGGGGCGGCAGCCCGTGGAAAACGTACGGTTATCGTCGCCGGTGCCGATCCGGACGAAGAGCGTCTGGCTTCATTCGGAAGACAATGGCGGATTCCCGATGATCGGCTTTTTACCAGCACAGACGACATGCTGTCCTGCCTGCGTCCGGATATCCTTCATATTGCCTCTACAACCGATACCCATATTCCGAACCTGCTCAGCGCGCTCAATCATGAGGTTCCGGTCATTGTCCTGGAAAAACCCGTCGCCGAAACGGTTCAGGCTGCCCGGGAAGCTCTCCCTTTCATTGAACATTCCTCAAGCCGGATCATCGTCAACCATGAACGGCGCTTTTCGGCCGACTACATGTATGCCCGATCCTGTGTGGAATCTTTACGGTACGGGCGACTTGCCAGCATCCGCGGAACCTTGTTCCTGGGCCGGACAAAAAAACCAAGAGACGTACTGTGGCACGACGGCACCCACATGATCGACATCATCCGCTGCCTTTCGGGAGGGGACATCCTGCCCATGGGCATCCACGGAAACCCCTGGTCCAATGAGCAGAATCTGCTGCTGGCAGGCACCATAAACCGGGCAGACGGCAGCTGCCTGGTATACCTGGAATGTTCGCCCTTCCGTGACTATCTGGAGTTCGAACTGGATTTGAGTTTTGAACAGGGCCGCATCCGGATCGGAAACGGCGTGTTCGAAGAATGGGTCAGCAGACCGTCGCCCTATTATGAAAATTTCAGGTCCTTGATGCCTGCGCGTACCGGCCTTTTTGGAACGCCGCGGACATTCAGCACCACCGGTTATTTCAAGAACATGATGGCCCATGCAGTGGACCTCTTTGATCACCCGGACCGACCCAGCCGTTCAGCCTTCCAGGACGGGATCGCCGCCGTAGATACAATACAGAAATTCCTTGATCTTTCCCCTTTCGATCCCGCCGACACAGAAGTATAATCACCATCATGATGGTGAGCAGCCCCGACACACTGGTCCCAAAACCGGATTCAATCAGGATAACCCGAGGCGGCATCAGCCTGGGACCGTCTGTACACCTTTTGTGCCCCTCAGATCATGACATGCCGAAGGGCGGCTCCTTGCCCGGTACCTTTCCGCTTCCGGTTTCACATGCACCACATCAGACAAGCCCGATAGCGAAGGAATACGCGCGACCACTATCAGGACATGGAAGAACAGAAAACAGTCCTGGCTATCGGGGGGCTTACCCGGATTAACAAAGTCTATGACCACGATCCCATGCCCAGCACTGGAGCGAGTACATCACCTCGAAGGAGAAACTCGATACGGCCGCTTATCCCGGCTGTGCGCCTTTGCAGAAACATTGTGGCTGGACCCTCGACAGAAAGACTATGACGGCGTTCTGAAACGGCTGGCGGGGCACAGAAAACGTCTATCCGCCCTGGGAGTACACAGCTCCCCGTTTCCCCGGTAAAGGGTCAGGCATTGAGGGGTACACGGAAACATACGGTCATCCCGTTCTGTCCGTCAATGGAAAGGGACCCCCCAAGCTGGTCGACAAGGACCTTTATCAGGGTGAAACCAAGGCCAGTGTCATCTTCATTGGCCGGACCGGCACCGACACCGTTGTCGCTCACAATTACTTCAAGCTCTTTTCCCGCCTCAAGAGTGTGTGCCTCAAGGGTGATTATACCGCCGGATTTACCGGAAAAACCGTGTTTCATACTGTTGGTAATTATTTCGCTTACAATCATGCCGATGGATGTAACCGTGTCCAGAGGAACCTCAACAGGAATAACCGACACCTGTATTTCTACCGAAGCAGCAAGGGCGGCATGTATCTGCCGCAGATCCTCCATAAGTTCGCTCAGGTACACATCCAGCTGAACCCAGGGAGACTCGGCGCTGCCCAGTATTTTCTGATGGACAAGAGAAATCGCCTGTACCTGGGACTGGACTGCGGCGATAAGATCCCTGGTTTCCTTTGAAAACTCGCTTTTCCGTCCATGCAGATTCAGAAGACTGAGCACCATCTGAAGATTGTTTTTTATGCGGTGATTAAGCTCACGCAGCAGAATTTCATTTTCCTGTGCGAGGGCGTCGCTTTTTTTAAGATCACTGAAAACAAGAAAAAGGATGAGGACCGCGCTCGCCGCGACATACAACCATCCCTTTATGGTCTGAGCAAAGGCATAATGACCGGTTTCCCGGGCAAAAAACAGAAGGACCTTGTCGCTTAACAGTATCCACAGACACCCCACGAACGCGTAAATAAGGGCAATTTTGAGTGATTTGGCAAAACTTTTTGCGGTTATGCGTTTTTTTGTATCAGCCATATTCCTCATACCAGTATAGTGCATAAAGAATGCCGGCGTGCAAGCTTTTTTACTCCGCCACAGCTCTTTACAGCACTAAAGAATCGATGATCCTGTTAAATATGGAACTAGGCCGCATGGCTTCCGACACGCGTTCCCCGCTCGGGCAATAATACCCCCCGATGTCCACCGCCGAACCTTGAGCCGCGTTCAGTTCCTTCATTATTTCCATTTCCTGGGCAGCAAGGGCAGACGCCACAGGCTTAAACAGCTGCTGTAATTCCCGGTCATCAGTCTGGGCGGCGAGTTCGGAGGCCCAATACAGAGTCAGGTAAAAATGGCTGCCACGGTTGTCAAGTTCACCAACTTTCCGCGAAGGGGATCTGTTGTCCTCTAAATAACGGCCGGTTCCCCTGTCGAGGGCTTTCGCCAGCACCAGAGCCTTTGTATTACCGTATTTTTCCGACAAGTGTTCCAGAGACACTGCCAGAGCCAGATATTCGCCTAAAGAATCCCACCGTAAATGCCCCTCCTGCAAAAACTGCTGAACATGTTTGGGCGCGGACCCGCCGGCTCCTGTTTCAAACAAACCGCCGCCGTTCATCAGGGGCACAATGGAAAGCATTTTCGCGCTTGTTCCCAGCTCAAGGATGGGAAACAAATCAGTGAGGTAATCCCGGAGTACATTACCGGTAACCGATATGGTGTCCAGTCCTTTCCTGCTGCGCTCAAGAGAGTAGGTAGTCGCCTCTATCGGGGTCATGATGAGAATTTCCAGGCCGTGGGTATCAAATTCCGGCAGGTACAGTTCCACCTTTTTGATGAGTTCCCGGTCATGCGCCCGACGGTCATCCAGCCAGAACACCGCCGGCACCCCGGTAGCCCGTGCCCGTTTTACCGCCAGGCCTATCCAGTCCTTCACAGGTGCGTCCTTCACCTGACAGGCCCGGAAAATATCCCGGGGCGACACCTTCTGCTCAAGAAGCACAAGCCCGCCTTCATCAATTATCCGTACTGTACCTCTGTCCTTCATGATGAATGTCTTGTCGTGGGAACCGTATTCCTCTGCCTGACGCGCCATGAGACCAACATTTGAAACACTGCCCATGGTAGCCGGATCAAAAGCCCCGTGCTCCTTGCAGTATTCAATGGCCGCCGCGTACACCCCTGCGTAACAGCGGTCGGGAATTACAAACTTGGTGTCTTTCTGTTTTCCGTCAGGTCCCCACATCTGTCCTGAATTACGGATCGCCGCAGGCATCGAGGCATCAATTATCACATCTGAAGGCACATGAAGATTGGTAATACCCTTGTCGCTGTTTACCATGGCCAGGGCAGGCTGCTGATTATATACCGCATGTATCGCATCGTTAATGCGGGACTTCACCTCGGCAGGAAGGGCCTCGATTTTTGACACCACGTCACCGAACCCGTTTGCAGGATCAACGCCTGCAGAGGCAAGCTCCTCGCCGAAGGCCTCAAACACGGCCTTGTAAAATACCGACACACAGGACCCGAAAATAACAGGGTCTGAAACCTTCATCATCGTGGCCTTCATGTGAAGAGAAAAAAGAACATCCCGCTCTTTCGCGTCGGCGATCTCCTTTTCAAAAAAAATTTCGAGTTTTTGACGGTCCATGACCGCGCTGTCAAGAATTTCCCCGGCCTCAAGGGAAAGCTCCCCTTTCAACACCTCAATTTCCCCAGATTCCGAAACAAACTCAATGCGGGCTCTGGAAGGCCCCCCCAAAGTGAGGGATCTTTCGCTTCCGTAGAAATCGCCTTCAGTCATGGCCGCTACATGGCTTTTGGAATCAGCGGACCAGGCCCCCATGGAATGGGGATGATTTTTCGCGTAGGCCTTTACCGCCGCGGCGGCGCGACGGTCGGAATTGCCTTCGCGTATGACCGGATTAACGGCGCTGCCCTTCACTTTATCATACCGGGCTTTAATCCCTTTCTGCACATCGTCCGCCGGATCCTCCGGATAATCAGGAAGGGCAAACCCTTTCTGCTGCAGCTCCCTGATCGCCGCTTTCAGCTGGGGAACCGATGCACTGATATTCGGCAGCTTGATCACATTGGCGTCCGGGTTCAAAACCAGCTCACCTAAAACCTTCAGGATATCGGGGCGGCGGCGGGACTCATCCAGAACATCCGGAAACGCAGCAAGAATACGGGCCGCAAGGGAAATATCCGCCGCGTCAATATCAATGCCGGCGGCTCTGGTAAATGCCCTGACAACAGGCAGAAACGAGTAAGTGGCAAGCATAGGCGCTTCATCGGTAATGGTGTAGACAATCCTGGGATTCATGTAGCTATCCTGTAATGTAATAAAGGGTTCATGGGTTCTGTCCGCAAAAACATGTCATTTACAGCGGACCTCACCGCAAAAGGGTAGAGGAACACGGGTAAAATGTCCAGTACGGTAAAAAATGACTTTTCTGTATTTGCATAATCCCTGCCTGCGATCTATGATGCACCTATATGGTTCATCATGAAACTGCTGATCAAACATTCGCTGAACAGACGCTTAACTCAAATGATTACCACGAATGCCTCGAATTCGATAAGGTGTATTTTGATTCTCTGATGCTGGAATCCCACAGCTTTGAGGACTGCATATTTATCTCCTGTTCATTCAACCATGTATCCCTGAAAGAAACGTCGTTCATTTCCTGCACCTTCGAGGCCTGCTCTTTTACCCTGTGCGAAATGAAACATACCACCCTCAACGGAGCGGCGTTCTTACGGTGCCGGATAATTGGTCTTAAATTTACCGATTGTTCATCTTTCGCGTTTTCACCGGAATTCCGCGAATCCATACTGGACAGCAATATGTTTTTCGAAAACAATTTACATAAGTGCATCATAGAAGGGTGCACCATTAGGAACACAGACTTCATTCACTGCAATCTGAAAGAAGCCTCCTTTAAGGGCAGTGTATTCGATACGGTTTTGTTCGAGAAAACAAACCTGGAAAAATCAGTGTTCCTGGAGGCTAAAAATTATACAATTGACCCGTTCGGCAACAAGTTGAAAGGAGCCGTGTTTGATCTGCCCGAGGCACAGTCATTTCTGGGCTACCTTGGCATAAGGTTTGATCAATGATGAGCCCGGACACATACCAAGACAGAAGGAGAATATGATGAAAAAAATCCAGCACATTATGCTGTTCGCGGCGGCGGCACTCTTAACAGTGTCCTGCGCTTCAACCCGGTACTACAAACAGGCCGATGAACAGTTTCAGAGAGGCAACCATGTAGAAGCAGCCGATCTTGTTCTTTCTTCGTTGCAGGCCAACCATAAAAATCAGGATGCAATGCTGCTGTTGAAAAAGGTGTTCCCCCTGGCTATGGACAGGCTTTCCGCAGATATTGATGAGGCCCGGTCCGGAAATGACGAGTTCAAGTGGTCGACTATTGCAGACACTTACGCAAAAATCCATCAGCTTAACGACCGTTATTCAGGTCTGCCCGTGCTGTACCATAAAAAGCAAAAGCGGGAAATTACTCTTCAGACCACATATTACACGACAGAATACGCCCAGGCAAAGGAAAAGGCCGCGGAAGAACAATACCGCGCAGGGATGTCCCTTTCCTCCGGCGACAACAAGGAACAGCTGAGAAGCGCGATATTCCGTTTCGAAAAAGCACTGGCCTATGTAAACAATTACAAAAACTCAAAAGACATGATCAACAATCTGACAAATGCCGCGTCCGACATCGTTTTGCTTTTACCTGAGCAGTCCTACTACCGGATGTACCGCCACTGGCCTCTGGATGAAACGGTCTACAATGACCTTCAGGCCGACCTGTTTCAAGGCACAAAAAAGAAAAAGTTCATGAAGCTTGTAGACAGGGACAATCTCGACCTGATCCTTAAACAGCAGCAGCTTGTCCTTACAGGCCTTACCTCGAGCGATACCTTCATGACCATCGGCGAGCTCACCAATGCCGACACCCTCGTAACCTATTCCATTAATGCCGTGGATTATGATGAACCGGACACGGTTACCACGAAAAGCGACCGTGACAAGGTTGTAAACCTCGACAAAAACGATCCTGAATATGACAACTACGATAATCACAAAAAACCGGTTACCGGTACGGTATACAGGTTTACCCGGTCAAGCTCGGTGGCCATACGCGCCGCCTATAAAATCGTAAACATAAATAATTCCGAAATCATCGACAGCGATACATCGGATGTCCGCGCAGAATTCGTCCTGGAATGGGTTGAGCTGGAAGGAGACGAAGAGGTTCTCAGCTCGGAGGAAAAACGGCTCTTGAATACCTATACAACAGAAGACAAATCGTTTGTGGAACTCCTGGCGGAAGCGGAAAAAATGCTGGTGGAAGACCTGGCAAAAAAGATTCTTAAGAATTTCAATTAGCGGGAAAGCATGGGCACTATCCTCAGCTACCTGCGCCGTTACTGGCCTTTTGCCCTCGCCGCACCGCTGCTTATGATGCTGGAAGTCTTCATGGATCTGACACTTCCTGCCATCATGGCGCGGATCATCGACGACGGCATCGCGGCCCGTAATATGGAGCTGGTACTGGCCCTTGGGCTTCAGATGCTCGCCGTTACCGTTGTGGCATTCATCGGGGGAGGGGGCTGTTCGGTAATGGCCGCCTACGCGTCTACAGGCCTGGGAGCCGATCTCCGCAGAGACCTGTTTGAAAAAACAATTCGTCTTTCACACAAAAACCTGGACAGTCTGGAAACAGGGAATCTCATCACCCGTCTCACGAACGATGTGTCCCAGCTGGAGGATGTTTCCCGCATGATGCTCCGCATCATGATACGCGCGCCGCTACAGATAGTCGGCAGCCTGGTAATGGCTCTGCTCATCAGCCCCTCACTCTCCCTCTCATTCCTTGTGCTTATCCCTGCGCTTCTTTTTTCACTGGTCATCATTTTCAAAAAGGCATACCCTCTGTTTTATAAGGTACAGTCCAGGCTCGATCATCTTAACAACCGTCTAAGGGAAAACCTTGCGGGGAAGAGACTCGTGAAGGCATTTGTTCGGGAAGAATACGAGGAAGAAAAGTTTACAGGTGCCAACCAGGAGCTCATGAGAACCATGATGAAGGCATCCCGGGCTATAGCATTCATGCATCCGGTCATGCAGTTCATAATGAACGCGGGTATCATTATTGTTTTGTGGTTCGGTGCCCGTTATATAGACCTGAAAGTGTTAAAAGTCGGACAGCTCATCGCCTTTCTGAACTATCTGCGGCAGCTTTTGTTTTCTCTCATGATGTTTTCCAATCTCCTGATGCGCTTCTCCAGAGCCCAGGCTTCTTCGGAAAGGGTACAGGAAATACTCACCAGCAATCCCGATATAATGGATCCTGCAAATGCTGTTTCTCCCGGCCGGCCCTTAACCGGCGCCCTGCGCTTCGAAATCGTCACCTTTTCCTACAGTCACCATGCGGATTCCGTATTAAAGGACCTATCATTCAACATAGCACCGGAAAAAACCTTTGCCGTCATCGGTGCAACAGGTTCGGGGAAATCGAGCCTGGCGAATCTCATTCCGCGGTTTTACGAATGCAGCAGCGGCGGCGTATTCCTGGACAACATCGACATAAAAGATCTGCCTCTCGACGTTCTCAGAAAACACATTGCCATTGCGCCCCAGCAAACAACTCTTTTCTCAGGAACGGTGCGGGAAAACATTCTTTACCATTATGAAGGTGAACGGGTACATGACCCTGACCTTGACCTTCTCATGAAGGCATGTGCCAAAGCGGCGGATATCGCCGGGTTCATAGAAACGCTGCCGGCCGGCTACGAATCAGACCTCAACCAACGTGGTGTCAACCTGTCCGGCGGCCAGAAGCAGCGGATAGCCATCGCCCGGGCCCTGGCAAAAAAACCTGCAGTTCTGATCCTCGACGACGCCACCAGCGCGGTCGACACGACAACAGAACGCCGCATCCTTACATCATTGTCCAGACTTGGCGAACTGACAGACCATGATTCTGCCCCGACAATAATCATTATAGCCCAGCGGATTTCCAGCGTAATGAATGCCGATACTATTCTGGTGCTGGACGACGGAATGATTTCAGGAATGGGCACTCACCAGGAACTCATGGACAAAAATGCTATATACCGGGATATTTATCAGTCGCAGATAGACACCGGCGCAGGACCGCTTCCCGCTCAGGGAGGCCGGAGATGAAAACCGCAGCTCCTGCAGTCAGCCTGCACCGCGGACCTGGAACCGGACACGGCGGCCCCTCCGGCCATCTTCGGGGGCCTGTAGAAAAACCGAAAGACACCAAAGAAACCCTCATTCGCCTCTGGAAGTACTTAAAAGCGGAAAAAACCGGGCTTGTACTTGCGGTAAGCACAGTACTCGCTACAACCATATTAAACATCCTCGGCCCCACCCTGATCGGCATCGCTATCGACAAGGGGATTATGAGCGGTATTGATTATCATGTACTCAGAACCACTGTCCTTGCCCTTGCTGGAATATACCTGGCAGTAACCATCCTGAGCCTTATTCAGGAATGGATCATGATCGGTGTGTCCCAGCGCGCCATTCGGCAGCTGCGTACAGATATCTTTCACCGTTTTCAGCTGCTCTCGGTCGGTTTCTTTGACAGCCGGCATCTCGGTGAACTCATGAGCCGTGTCACCAATGACATAGAAAACATCAGCAACACGTTGTCGTCGGGTTTTCTTGAACTGATTTCAGGTTCCTTGAGTATCATCGCCGTGACTATTGTCATGCTCCTGCTGAACTGGCCCCTTGCCCTGGTGTGCCTGATGGTGATCCCTGTGGTGATTCTGATTACAAAGACCATCGCGGGAAAATCCAGGAGCGGGTTCAGGCTCCAGCAGAAACATCTGGGATCCCTCAACGGACTCATAGAAGAATCCATTTCCGGCCAACGGGTGGTGAAGGCGTTCACAAAGGAAAAAGAACTGACAGCCCGCTTCGCCGCCAACAACAAGGAGCTCCAGTATTCATCCAGGAAAGCCCAGATCTATGCCGGTTTCATGGGGCCCATCATGAATATGATGAACAATTTGAATTACGGTGTCACCGCCTTCGCCGGCGGCCTCTTATCCATGTTCGACCTAGTATCCGTCGGGACCATCGCCGCGTTTTTGAGTTATACACGTCAATTCGCCCGGCCGCTAAACCAGATTGCCCAAGTATACTCAAGCATTCAATCAGCAATCGCAGGAGCCGAACGTGTGTTTGAAATCCTTGACGAACCGTCTGAATTCACCGGCGCCGAAACCACCGCGTTAAGCACATGCCGGGGAGACGTCGATTTCAAAAACCTCCACTTCCGTTATGTGCCTGATGTTCCTGTTCTTCAAGGTATAGATATACACTGCACCCAGGGGCAGACCATCGCGCTGGTCGGTCCCACCGGCGCCGGGAAAACGACAATCGTGAATCTCCTTACCAGGTTTTATGAGTACCACCAGGGAACCATCACCATCGACGGCATCGATATCAGGTCCATTGACAGATCATCATTAAGAAAAACCCTGGGCATCGTACTTCAGGATACCTTTCTTTTTTCCGACACCGTAAAGGAAAATATCCGCTACGGCAGACTCGATGCCACCGACGAGGAAATCATTCATGCCGCGAAAATCGCCAATGCCCATCAGTTTATCCACCGCATGCCCAAAGGCTATGACACACATGTGTCCGAATCGGGTGCCAACTTAAGCCAGGGGCAACGGCAGCTTCTGGCAATAACCCGTGCGGTCCTCTCCGATCCGTCAATCCTCATACTCGATGAAGCAACATCGAGCGTCGACACACGGACAGAACTGCATATTCAGGAAGCCATGCTCAAGCTCATGGAAGGACGCACCAGTTTCGTCATCGCCCACCGTTTAAGCACAATCAAAACTGCCGATCAGATACTTGTCATGAACCAGGGTCGTATTGTTGAACGCGGCACTCACCACGAACTGCTGGGTAAAGGAGGGTTCTATCATTCACTGTATAAAAGCCAGTTTACCCTGTAATTGTAAACACAGAAACATTACCTTCAGAATCCTGTTATGTATCTGCTCATGCATTCCTGCCATGCTTCCGGCCCAGACATTTCCACCTGAGTTATTGGCAAACCTTACAGCCGCGCGGAACATCATGGAGTACCAGGAAAATCCTCAGGATCTCCTCCTGTCACCCTTCAAAAACCTGTTTGAACAGGATCCCCTTGTAAATGAACCAAGGTTCGTGGCGGAAGGTCTTTTTTTATACCTTCTGCCCGAGGGTATTTCTTTCAGTAAAGACCTGGACCTGGAGATCTATAACATCATCAGGAATATTCCGTCCATGGAAGGCCTCCGTTATGTTAATGCCATCAACAAAGAAGAGGAAATATT
>JAFGQL010000032.1 GCA_016935695.1 Spirochaetales bacterium | reverse complement strand
CGTCGTATGCGTACCATTCAGCTGGATCGTTCCTGCCGTGATATCCTGTGTTCCCGCTGTCGTTACGTTTGCCCTGAATCGGCTCGTCGTGCCTGAGTTCACCGTAAGCGAACCGAGGATGATACCTGTTCCGACGTCATCCTGCAGATCGATACTTCCGTCTCCGGCTGTCAGCGATAACACCTCCGTTCCGGCCGTACCGACAATCGTCGACACGAAAGTGATGTCGCCTGTGGCCGGGGATACTCCGGTATTGATCGACGTTGTTCCGCCGCCGGAACCGGTATTTACCAGCGAAACAGGGGTTGCAAAGGATACATTATCTCCAGTGGTCGTAAAGGAAGCATCAACGTGCACATCCCCCGCTCCGTTTTGCGTAACGCCTCCGCCGGCATCGATATTCGCAAGCACGTCAAGCTGTCCCGCATTAGTCAGAGTCACGAGACCTATTGTGTTGATCGTATCACCTAAAATCATGGTACCGCCGGCGGTTGTCACCAAGGTCACCGCATCGCCGGTTCCCGTCGTTGAAATGATATCAGTGACGGCATGGATACCAGTTGAAATATCCCCGGCGGCGGTTATATACACATCTCCGCCGGAAGTTGTAATGGTTCCTGTGGCGTCGCCAAGCTGGATGGCGCCTGTTTCGTTTATATAAATGTCACCGCCCGCTGCTGCACGCAAAGTCGCTGCGTCGGTCCCTATAGCCGTGAGGGCCATACCTATCGAGCCGGTCGCGGAAATGTCCAGAATGCCGCAGGTAATGATGCTCGTGTTATCTACAATGCTTCCACCGCCATTTACAGTATTTGTTATTGTAATTGTAGAAGCATTACCAGCTGTCACTGTTGAAACGGTAATATCACCTGCTGCAGTATTCGATGCCGTGACAGTGATAGGACCGTTGTCCGTAGTAATGCTGGTTATAGCGATGTCATTGTTTTCGTTGATAACGATTCCGCTATTTGGGGCCAAACCTGTCATCTGTACCCCTATAGAATTTACCTGGGTAGTAAGCGTTTGCGGCTGACCGGCTCCGTCGAATCCGCTCCTGAACAAAAGTGCATCGGCCGTCCAGGTATTCGTAAAAACAGTATCAGTTCCATCGTTTACATCTTCCCCGTTGAACGCAGCTGAAAAATACAAGTCACCCGTTCCAACATTTATTGGAGCATTCGGCAGAGTTAGAGAACCGTTACTTAAAAGTACGGCAATATTGTCTCCCGCGGAAAGCGCCAACGAGGTGATACTAACATCATCATCAGCGGTAAGAAGTACACTCTGCGAAGATCCACTGCCTGGTTCCATGGAAATGACTGTCAGACTGTTTCCAACAGAAGCAGCAGTGTTATCGATCGTGATATCGGTCCCATTTACCGTAAGATTTCTCGTTGAGGTTTCAATCGGTATTTCGCCAATGGGCACAAAAATATGACCGGTACCGAAGACACCTATGGCACCGGCGGCGTCGAGGATAACACCCGCTGTTGCTGCTTCACCCGTGTTAATATTGCTGCCCGAACCGCTGTTGGTAATTGAACCGTTTTCCGAAACGACTGATACCGCAGCAGCATTATTACTTGTTGTCGTAAGTCGGCCGAGGGTTATGTCTTCGTATGCAGACAATGAAATGGTACCATCAGCTCCGTCAAAAACCGATCCCGCCGCCATCGTGATCGCGCCAAGGGTATTCGAATTATCCGAATCCGTGGTTATTGCGATACCGACGCTGTTGATATCACTGTCGTCATTGTTTACTAGCACGTCACGGAACGAATTTATGGTAACCGATCCGCCGGCATCAATGCCGTCAAGAACCGAGATATCTGCATCCACGTTCTTGCCCTGAAGAAGCACAGCGCCGCCTGCATCAAT
The DNA here is from genome assembly GCA_016935695.1 of Spirochaetales bacterium. Lineage (GTDB taxonomy): Bacteria > Spirochaetota > Spirochaetia > JC444 > Marispirochaetaceae > JAFGQL01. The sequence goes on along the minus strand of JAFGQL010000032.1, from coordinate 14,917 downwards.
GCGGATGGTGCCGCCGTTGTTTGAAAGCGTTATCGCGTCCATGGGAGGAGATCCGGTAATTATTAAATCGGAGCCATCCAGTCTAAGATCTCCGGTGGGACTTAACTGACCATTCGGATTCTCAACCAGGATACCGCCTAAACCGTCATCATTATCATCTGCAATCAGTCGTAAATTATACGGGCCGGCACCGGTGCCTATGTTCGCTCGCACAATGATGTCTCCAGGAACGCGGATAACCGTATCGGCGGTAAATGTAAGATCAGCGGCCAGGATCAGGCTGCCGTTTAATCCTGTAGTTCCATCGAGAGTAATATTACCAGCTCCAAGTACCGGTGCAGTATTAAGGACGACTTCTTCCAGCGACAACTCGCCGCCTGTGCCGTTCTCAGTCGTCACAACTGCGCTTACGATTATCCCGTTCGTTCCGGTTATGCTTATGTCACCGCCGTCTGTCGATCCCCCGCCTCCAGAATCAACGTCACCCGCAATTGTTAAGGTATTCGCAGGAACAAGTATATCCTGTCCGGTCTGATCGAAGGTAATTGTCCTGCCGTTAGTCGTACTTCCCGTCACGATGCCGTTGATAGTAACCGGGGCGTCAATGTCGTTCGATACGGTTATGTTGCCGTCACCGCCGTTTGCCAAGAAAGATTCCGTTGATATATTCAGTTCAGAAGAAACTCCGATACCCGTTCCGGCTGTCAAACTGACAATTTGTGCTCGTATCTTTATTGTGTCGTCATCGACAGACTCTTCAATCGCCGCGTTTGATTCAAGACTTGCAATTCCAAGTGTCTCAATCAGTAATATATCCGTCGCCGCCGATTCATACACGGTGATCGCGCCTCCCGCGATCACAGTCCCGTCGTCGTTTCTATTCATAAGCGTCAACGCGCCAAAACTATGGGTCAACGCTCCTGTGTTTTCATCTATATTTATTACCGCAGCTCCCGCAGTATCCCAGGTACGCAGTGATACAGCTCCGGCTACCGTCATGTTTCCGGAATCAGTGATATCTCCGGCACTTACCAGAGTGAGCGTTCCATCCGTTTCCGCACCGGCAATATCCATATCAGACACAGTATACAAGGTGATATTTCCTGTATCTGCTAACGTTCCTACAGTGTTAAGGCTACTGAGGGTTACGGAGCCGACTGTATGTACCGGTATTCCTAAGGCCAGCTCGTCCAGGATGATGTCCGCTCCCGCGTCATTCTGCGTCGTGAACGAGGCTACTCCTCCCACCATTATTGTTCCAGAATCAGTGATCGCGTCTGTAGATACAACGGTCAGCGTTCCGTTCGTTTCCGCTCCCGCCAGATCAAGCACAGAGGCGGTGTACAGCGTGAGATTTCCCGTATCGGTTAAGGTCCCCAATGCATCGAGGCTCCTTAGAGTCACCGAGCCGACGGTATGCACCGGTATTCCCCCGGCGAGCTCGTTCAGGAGGATGTCCGCTCCCGCATCGTTCTGCGTCGTAAACGACACGGCTCCTCCCACCGTCATTGTTCCCGAATCCGTAATCGCTCCCGCCGAGACAACCGTCAACGTACCGCCTGTATTGACCAAAGCCAGATCAGTCGCCGCAGACTCGTACAGAGTGATATTCGCATTCACCGCCGCGCCGCCTGCTGCATTCAAGGTCTGCAGAGTGAGAGAACCAAAATCATGAGTAAACGCCCCGGCGTTTTCATCAATGGTGACGGCTGCACCTGCGTCATCCCGCGTCACCAGAAAGACATCTCCAGCGACAGTGATATCCCCGTTATCCGTTATTGTACCGGTTGTGGTAACGGAGAGATCCCCGGTCATGTTGACAGGGTCCAGAAATACCAGCCCCCCCGCCTCGGGGTTTGCCGCATTTCCGAGGGTAATGGTGCTACCGCTGTTCACCCGGAGCGAACTCACGGCCGTTCCGGCAGCTGTAAAGGATGCGTCTGATCCTCCAATGGTGAGCGACAAAAGGCCGCTTATCGCAACCTGACCGGCAGCAGTCAGGGTTCCGTCGTTCCCGGCCGCATCACCTGTGGTGGCGATTATTAGGTTCTGTAAAAAATTTCCCCCGTTGTCATCCAGGATTCCGAGAGAAACCGCTCCGCCGTCACCTCCGGGGTTCGTTGTAGAAGAGTTCATACTTAAGTTCCAGTCACCGCCCTGTCCGGAAATATGAGGGGAAGCGCTGATATCTATCGCACCGCCATTACCGTCATTACCTTGTTCAGAGTCCATGACGGCATTCGCAGTAAGGATGATTTCGCTTCCAATGGTAATCGGCGCGCTGTCGGTGTTGAGGGTCCCGGCAAGATAAAGGACAGAAGGTGAAGGCGCATTAGCGGTTACTCCTCCGAGGGAAGTGAAAGTATCTGTATCTTCGTCACCTATAGTTACAGTTCCGCTGTTGGCGAACGTCGCCGCGCCGGCCACGGTATTCACCGCTCCGATAATGCTTACATTGTAGGTACCGTTATTTGCAGCTGTCAGGCCTCCTGAACCGACCGTCACACCGGCGGTGAATGCTACCGTCTGGGTATCATCCGTATCGGTAATGGTCAGAAACCCGCCGTCATCGCCTATGTCTACAGTGTTGGCGAATGTAAACCCGCTTGTGTTGACGAGGGTAAGTCCGGCCAGAGGCTCTGTGGCCCCTATGGCGCCGCCGATACTCAGAACACCGTCGGCACCGGGGTTCAGTGTCAGTGTTCTGGCCTGGGTAGCAGCATTGTCCGCATCAATGGTCGAAGTGAAAATGACGCCGCCGGGATCAGGCGCCGTCGCCGTTAACGTCACATTCGCTGCGAGTGTTACAGGACCGTCAATATTCAAGGTCCCTGTACCAAGACTCAGGGTCCCATTTACCAGGGTGATGACATTTCCACTGCTGTCCAGGGAAAGATTTCGGTTACCGGCAGTATAGGCACCGTACATGGTAACAGGCCCGTTGTTGAGGGCGCTCAGGTTGTAATTTGGTGAAAGCCCGCCGGTGCCGGAAATGTAGATCTGACCGGTATGGGCAGCTGTGCCTATTTGAATACTGCCTGCGTTTATAAAAGCTGAATAATCAGAGTCGAAATGAACATCTGCGCCCGCGCTGTTTGTGGGAGCAAACTGTATGGACAAGGCAGGATTTCTGGTTGAATAATAAAAAGTGCCTGCCGCCCCGCATTCGAACGCAGGGACTCCTCCCGCAGTGATTGCGTCGAATTCAAAATACATATCACCGGTACCGCCGGCCCCGCTCCCGGTCGCATCAATAGAAATGGCTCCACCTAAAACGAGTGTCTGAGCGTACACCCCCAGCGCGGATACCGGGTTCTCGCCAACCAGAACATCATCGTTAAACGTTACGTCTCCATTCCCAATTGCAGAAACGGTTATATCGCGGTCTCCATTAATTGTACCGTTAAACACAATATTCCCGTTGTTCGCCGTCGTGCTTATGCTCACTGCAGCCGTGGAAAGAACCACGTTGCCTCCAAAAGTGATATTCCGGCCAGACTGTATAGATACACCGTCAACGGTGACATCCCCATCCAGTGTCGTCGCTGTATCCCCGGCACCGAGGACAACATTTCCCGAAAACCGTACAGGCCCGTCAATATCAATCCCCGAGTTTGTCTCAAGTCCTCCCTGAAAATGAACCAGTCCTGTTCCTGTGGAAGATATCGCCGGTCCGATATTGTCTCCTATCGCCGTCGTTCCCACGGCTCCGCTGAAGGTCACCGTTCCCGCTCCGGCTGCAAGTATCACATCGAAATTACCGTCAAGCGCTGCTATCCCGATGTTCCCCCCTCCCGTATCCAGGTCCGCCGCCGCGGTGAGAACAACGGTCCCCAGAGACATGGCGGTGCCGGTTGTATCCACGGCTCCGGCCATATTCACTGCCGGGGCTGTCGCCGTGAGCCCGCCGGCAAAGGTTATGGAATCACCGGTATCATTTCCCAGCGTAAGGGTCCCGTTATTGTTAAAGATCACTGCAGCACCGGCGATGTTCGATGTCTGCGCAGCGTTCCCGTTGAAAACAACACTGTAGGCGGCTGCCCCGGTTGTCAGGTTTCCGCTCACGGCGATCCCTGAGGGAAAGGTGAGAGTTCCTCCGCTCTTGTTGAGGTAGAGGTTTCTGTAGGCTGTACTCCATGACGCATTGACCGTGCCGGCACCGTAATATTCGACAATACTGCTGGGACCGTTTGTCGTTATTGGAGAAGTAATGATCTCGGCACCGGTAAGGCGGACACTACCGTTATTTGTAATACTTGTGCCAGCGGTAACATTGTAGCCGGCACAGTCAAGGATCCCGCCGGATTGCACAGTGATGGTAGCAGGAGCATTGGCACCTGTTGCATTAATATTCAGGACCGGATACAGATTGGGGGCGACAACGGCCGGGATGATCACATTGCTGGTGTTACCGGGAACAGCGTTTGTAGACCAGTTGCCGGCGACGTTCCAGTCATCACCGGTCGCCGCGCCTGTATCACCCTGCCAGATGTAGTCTGTGCTGGCAGCATCATAAATGAATGGAACTGTTCCCAAACACACATCATTCGCGCTCAAAACAGATACATAAATACCGTCTCCGTCGGTATCCAGTACAGCTGGTAGATCAATATAGAAAACAAAAGTATTCGGGCCCGGCTGAATATTCGGCGCAACGACGTAAGTTCCAGCCCCTGTCACCGTATCCGTTGTACTGCCGTTTGCATAACGTATATCATAACTTTCCGCCGCTCCCACATTGGTCACTTCACACTCAATGGTAAACCCCTGAACGGGGAAGGTGCCGCTCACCGTCACGGTGACGGTCTGACCTGGTGCAGAACCTCCGGTATACGTAGTAAGGTAAGAACCGCTTGCATCTATAACGGTGATATTGTCAAAAATGACATCGGCATCACCATTATTCGTTGCTCCGGAAAAATTAAAACTGGAAGTTCCGTCACCAAGGAAATTGGTGACTGTTCCGGGGTCCTGATCAAACCAGTATTGATTGGTGACGACTATCTCGGCTCCGTTTGTAAGTGTGATAGTGTTTGTATAATCCTGTGCAGTATCCAAATTCGCGACAGTAATTGTTCCTCCGCCATCAATATTTGCAGTACAAGGCTGGGGAGTACCATTTGAATCTCCGAACTCTACTGTCGTTGCATCAATATTAAACCCATTCAAATCTATATTTACCGTCGCAGGCGTATTGATGTATAAATTATCCAAATCGTTTACAACAAGGTTTAGATCAAGTACAACGCTCGCGGCACTTGTAAACCATGCTTCATCTCCCGCATCAAAACCGGGATAATTCAAACCAACATCCCAGTTACCGGGTGTTGTCCAGTTACTGTTACCACCACCCCCCGTCCATGTATAAACTTGCCCCCACGCCCCCATTACCGCCGCTGCAAACAGTACGACACATACTACAAACTTCTTCAGTGGCGATGACAGAATAAATGCACTTTTTCGGAACATGGGCTAAGGGCTCCTTTTAGGGGGTGACGCGGATTACAGAAAAGTCACCAGACAAATTTATCATAGAACCGTGCTTTTTTCCAATGATCGGCAGATTTCCGGTGTTTATGGACAGAATTCAAAAAGCGAGCCCTGGTCAAGCCCCTCTTGCATCCGGTTGAGCACAACAATTGAAGCGGTACAACTTTTCGGGAATACATCCCATGAATTTATAAACTTTTCGGGATTATAAGTGGTTTTTAGAAGGATAATGATCAATCTACATAGTGCCGGTTATGTGTTGAATCCTCACTCCGCAAACAGCACCACCCCCGGCGATCCCGGCGGGTAGTTGAATGGCAGCGCTCTGGCTTCTGCGCCGCGGGCGCCTTCGGGAAGGAGTCTGTCGAGTTCCCTGAGCCCCTGGTAGGTGTTCAGATGCTCCTGCACCAGGACGGTGCCTTCGCCAAGGCTCTTGAACCGCGCCCCCGCGGTTTCGGCGAGTATGGCCGAATAGTGTTCGGCCGCCCGGGGCGACTGGGCACACAGCACCCAGGGGACGTGTCCTTCCTTGTTGTGCGGATTTCGGCTGTTTTCCTTCCGTCTGCGGAATGACGGCTCCTCGTATCGGGTATCTTCTAAACCCGTGGATGCCGGGGCGGCCCCGTGCTTGTCCAGGTTGATGACGACCTTCGAGGCCGCTTCCTCTTCCATCATCTGCCGGTACAATCGGTCGACAAGGTCTTCCTGTTTACCGGTTATCAGGGCAGACATGACGGACGGCATGGACGGGCTGCCGTGAACTGCCGGGGCGGCGGGTGTGCGGCGGGTTTCTTCCCGGTCTTCTGCGGCGGATTCCCTTTTCTTTTTCGCCGCGGCGGTATACCGGCCGAACACCCATGAAAGGATGCTGACAGAAACGATATTGGCGACATAGGGGGTAAAGGTTGTGCCCGGCTCATAGAGGGGGTACCAGCCGGTAAGGGAAAAAAACGAATGAATGCCCATCCTGGGCGAGGCCTCAAGCACCTGGTATACAACTGCTATGTCGGGCCCAAGGAATTCCCTTACCCTGTCTATTAACCCGGCAAACATAAGCCCGGTATACGCTGTGTGGGCAAGGTTACCCAATATTACGGCAAAAAGAAGGAAGCGCAAAAAGGATACTACCCCGCGGCGTCTGCCGATCAGCGCAATAAGTGAGAAACCTATATATAAACCGGGAACGGCCAAAAGCCGGATAAGACTGTCTTGAGAGTAAGCCCCGTAATTCAATACCCTGTTGAGGTCCTGTAAAACCGCGGAAACGGCCATGGCAAGACCGGCAAGGAGAAAAATGGACACCGATGTATGAACTTTTTTGGTCATCACTGCTCATTATATACAAGGCGGACGTACTTTTCCATCGTATAAATTTGCATTTCCCGTTTCTGTTCATAGAATTCAGGGGTAGAGACACAAGGGTAAGAAATATGCCGCGCCGTTAATCTGCGGCATAACCATATAAGAAAGCCAGGTTAGTATGAGCAGATCGTCAATTGAAGTACTCGTGGTCGTCCTCGCAGGCGGGGAAGGCTCACGGCTGTTCCCCCTCACCGAGACCCGGACCAAGCCGGCGGTGCCCATAGGGGGGAAATTCCGGCTGATCGACATTCCTTTGAGCAACGCCTGCCACTCCTGGTTCCGGAAGATACTGGTGCTCACCCAGGGGAAAGACCGCTCCTTGAACCGCCACTTGAAAAACGCCTGGATCAGCGATGTCAAATCCGAGAGTTTCATCAACATCCTCTCGCCACAAGGCATGGGCACCATCTACAAGGGCGACGCCGACGCCGTGCGCCAGATCATAGACGACATCTCCTACTACCGGCCGGATTACGTGCTTATCGTGCCCGGGGACCATCTGGTCAAAATGCAGTACTACAACTTCATCCGCTTCCTGGTGGAAAACGACGGCGACGCGGCCTTGAGCGTCATTTCCCAGCCCATGGAACGGGCCAGTTCCTTCGGCTCCCTGGCCATGGACTTTGGTAAAACCATCACCGAATTCCGTGAAAAGGACCCGGAAACCCCCTTGAGGGCTTCGACTCCCGACAGGTTTTACGCTTCCATGGGTATCTACGCCTTCAAGACCTCGGTTCTTCTGGACATCCTCGGCCTCGACGGCATGCTCTTTGGAAAACACCTCATTCCCCAGATACTTTCCCGGTACAAGGTCCTGGGCTACGACTACGAAGAAATGAACCAGATTCCCGAACGGGTCATCCAGCACGTAAACGGCCGTATGCAGGAGACGGAAATCCCCTCAAGCCCCGATTCCACCTACTGGCGGGACGTGGGGACCATCGGCGAGTATTTCGACGCCAACATGGACCTGGTGGCCACCATTCCCCGGTTCAACCTCTACGGCAGGGAATGGCCCTTTTACACGGTAAACCCCAATCTGGGGCCTGCCAAAATCATCAACCCCAACCGCCAGGGTTTTGTCGAGAGCTCCATTGTCTGCGAAGGCTGCATTTTGAGCGATGTCCAGGGCAGGAGCCTGGTCATATCCCCCTCGGTCCATATAGAAAAAAGCACCCTCGATCAGGTGATCATTTTCAATGACGCCATTGTGGACGGTTGTACCCTCAAAAGGACCATCATCGACAAGCACGCCAATATCAGCAACCTGCATATCGGTTTTGATGACAAGGAAGACGCCGCCCTGGGTATCTACATAGACCCAGTTTCGGGTATCAGGGTGGTTCCCAAACACTTTACCAACCGCTGACAGTTCCTTTCCTGTAAAACACTATGCCGTGAGTTCGGCCCTCAGCCCGCCCCATTCGATCTTGACGGCGTAGTATTCGGTCTCCAGGTCTTCTATCAGGTCGGTATAGTTGGCAATGCCGTTCTTGACCCCCTCTTCAATGAGGGATGCGCAGCGGGCCAGAGGCTCCCAGAACAGGTTCAGTGCGCCGCCCTTGATCTTATGGGCTTCCTTGCGGACAAGTTCGGGGTTCGACAGCCCCGAGTTTTTCATAAGGGTGAGCTGGAGCCCCGCGCTGGCCAGAAAGGCGTCCACCATTCCCACTGCCGCTTCCTTATCACCTCCGGCTTCATCCACAAGATTCTCAAAGGCCTGGGCCAGGGAAAAACCTTCTGTAAGGACCGGCGTTTCTTCCCGGACCAGATACTCGTTCTCCAGTACTCCGTTTATCTTTGCAAGGAAGGCGTTTCTGCGGAATGGTTTGGTAATGACGTCGGTCATACCTGCCGCGAAACACTCCCTCCGCAGTTCCGGCCCGGAGTTGGCTGTCAGGGCAATGACCGGCACCTCCTGTCCCTGAGGTGTGCTTTTGATAATGCGTGTCGCCTCAAGACCGTCCATCTTTGGCAGCTGAATATCCATCAGGACAAGATCCACCGGGTGGTCACTAAACAACCGTACCGCCTCCTCCCCGTCGCCGGCCAGAAGCACATCGCAGTCGATGGCCTTCAAGTGACTCATGGCAATAATCTGGTTGGGCCGGTAATCCTCAACCAACAACACAAGGGCGTGCCGCGTGCCGTGGAGCTTTCTGTCGCCGGTTTTCTCCCTGCCGGCGGCCGGTTCCCGGACAACACGGGCGGGGACCGTTACGGTAAAAGTGCTTCCCTCACCTACCCTGCTCTGTACGCTGATGGTCCCCTTCATAAGGTCAACCAGCTGTTTGGCAATGGCGGTACCCAGGCCGCTGCCGCCGTAGGACCGGGTAGAGGTGGAGTCCACCTGGACGAAACTGTCAAAAAGCAGGGGCAAAAAGTCCTCAGGAATGCCGATTCCCGTGTCGCGTACGGTGAAACACAGTCGGATATCGCTGTTCTTAAAACCGGTTGCCGTAACGGACAGATACACCTGCCCCTTTTCCGTGAACTTGACGGCATTGGTCAAAAGGTTCCGCAGGATCTGATTCAGACGCATTGGGTCCCCCTCCACGAATTCGGGCACCTCCGGGTCGATATGCAAAACCGCGTCCAGGCCCTTCTTTCTGGCGATCGCCTGAATGCTGTTGAACAGCCGTCTGGTGAACTCCCGTATACAGACAGGCTCGTAGATCAGGTTGAGTTTTCCCGCCTCAATTTTGGACAGGTCCAGGACGTCGTTCAGAAGGGTCATCAGGTGTTCCGATTCGGCCAGGATCTGCCGGGTGCAATGCTCCTGCTCCTCGGGATTGTTCGAATAGGCCAGGAGTTCCGCGAACCCGACGATGCCGTTCAGGGGGGTACGGATCTCATGGCTCATGTTGGCAAGGAACTCCGATTTGACCTCATTGGCCCGGTACGCCTCGTCCCGGGCACGTATGAGCTCCTGTTCCACCTTCTCCCGTTTGACAATTTCCTGGTTGATGAGGGTCAGGGCCCGGGCCTGCTCCCTGGATTTGGCAAGGACCAGGGAATGTTCGAATGCCAGTACATAGAAGACCGTCAGGCACAGGATGAAATACCCGTAAGGGACCCGCCAGAAATAAGGAGTGATTGAGGAAGCGAGTTCATACATGTCGAACAGGCTGAATACAATCAGAATGCCCAATCCCCCAAGAATGAAAACCGCCCCTTTCACTCCCTTTTTCACCGCCAGAAAAAGGAAAACCGCGCTGGCGCTGTTCAACAGGGCGATATACCCGATACCAAGGGTGTTGAATATCCGCCAGATCCCCTCCTTCTCCCCCTGCACCACAATCAGCACCCCTGTAACAACAAGACCGGCAGAGACAGGAGTGAGCCATTTCCTCAGACGCCTGAGCCTTCCGCAAAACGAGGCGGAAAACATGAAAAGGAAGGCGGCGGTAACCACAAAGCCGGTGCGGCTGATTTTGAGGAGCAATATTTCCCTGGCGGATTCCCAGTTCACAAAAAGATTGATGTTGGCCAAAGTGTAGAAAAAACAGGTAAGGGCAAAGAACAGGTATTTGTAAACGGAACGGTCGGACAAAAGATGGATGTAAAAAAAGTACACGCTTATTACCAGGGTGAGCATGACCACCATCTGGTGAAAAGACCGGGTAAAGAGGTTCCTTAAAAAAACACGGGTTTCTATGGGGTAATGGGTCCCCAGGACGATGTCCGAAAGGGCGTTGCGCTCAAAAAGGGAAAAAACCTGAACCGTCAGCTCGTTTACCTGGTCCGGACCGAAACTGAGCAGGCTTTCCGGGATGTTGAAACTGACCGCCTCGAACTTGAAGGAGTTGTACTGCCCCTCATAGCGGCCCATCACCCCCAGTTGTTCGCCGTTTACATACAAGGCATACGGGCTTTCCACGGGAGCGACATACAGGTCAAACAGCTGGCCCCGGAGATGTTCAGCAACGGTAAACCGGGTTTTGAAGGTATACAGGCGAAGCCCCTTCTCCGTGAAGGCCGGCAGCCTTCCGTTGTCATAGGCAACAAAGGCCTGATCGTGGAAGGAAAGACCGGCGATACGCCGGGCGTCTTCCGGACCGGAGTACATTGTATGATGAAAACGGTAATTCTTTAGTTTCAGTATCTGTCGTTCATCTTCAAGCCTGTAGGGAATACCCCAGAGGGCGGCCTGGACCGTAAAAAGCAGGGAAACAAGAATGAAATACCGCAGTGTCCGTCGTTTCATAGGGTACGGGATAGATTATAGTCAATAAACTCCTCATAAATCCTGTACATCTGTACATTTTTTGAAGAAATGTGGGTAAGAGCTTCCCGAACCGAATTTATCTTGTGTGCCAAAAGCCCTTCTATGCTTTCTCCGACGCCGGTTTCCCGGATAAGGGCCCGCACAGTTTCCACTGCGGCCTTGTCAGCCTTCCCGGTGCCAAAAAGCCTGCGGACCCGTTCCTTCTCAGAAGCGGGAAGGGCCTTCATGAGCCGTACAAAATAAAGGGTCTGCTTGCCCTCGGCAATGTCGGAACCAACGGGTTTGCCTGTGGTTTCGCTGTCGCCGAACAGGCCCAGGTAGTCATCTTTCAGCTGAAATACGATACCCAGCTCCTCTCCCAGACTGCTTAAAAGATCAAGGGCCGTATCATCGGCACCGCCGAGGAGGGCCCCGGTCATCATGGGCAGGGAAAATGTGTAACGGCCGGTCTTGAAGCGGTAGAGGGCGTCTATGTCGTCCTCTTCTGCAATACCGGGCGACACACCGGCGGCGACATCCTGCATCTGGGCGACTGACACGGTGAGCATTTCCCTGTAACACATGCTCTGCAGACGCGCCTTTACCGACAGGTCGGTTTTCAGAAACTCAAGAGCGGTCAGCCCAAAAAAAAACGCCGCGTCACCGGCGCATATCCCCAGGGATTCTCCCGTATGGGCGGCGCGGGAAAAACCCCGTTCCTCCCCGGTCAGGCGGTACTGCTCGTGAATGGAAACCATACCCCGGCGGTGGGTGTCCTGGTCCATGATGTCATCGTGGACTAACAGGGCTGCCTGGAGGAATTCCATGGCTGCTCCGGCAAGAGTGCTGTTCTGACTCCATCGTCCGCCGTACAGCCCTTCAAAAAGACGGACAAGCCCCCCGCGGATCATTTTCCCGCCGGCCATATACCCTTCCAGTCTGCGGCAGACATCAGGACCCCAGGCATTCACCCGGGCAAGTTCATCGGAGGTCCCGGACAGATACAGGTGTATCCAGTCCAGGATGTCCTTCCGCGCCCCGGCAAAAAACTCCTTCACTATTGACGCCCCGCAGCGATACGGGCGGCAACCTGTTTCTCATAGGCGTTAAAATCGTCAATGACGGCCCGGGCTACCCCGGTCCTGACCGCCGCTTCCGCCACCGCCCGGGCCACATGGGGCACCACCCGGGGATCGAAGGGTTTGGGTATCACATATTCACGGGACAGGGGACATGCTCCATCGAACATGCCGTTATCTGCGTCCTTCGGATATGCAGTACTCAGGTAATCCTTTATCTGCGCCGGTATTTCCCTCGACGCCAGGTCAGCCAGTGCGAGGGCCGCGGCCATTTTCATTTCCTCGTTGATGCTGGATGCCCTTGAATCGAGGGCCCCCCGGAAGATTCCGGGAAAGCCCAGTACATTGTTCACCTGGTTATGGAAATCCGAACGGCCGGTTCCCACCACCGCGGCCCCTGCGGCGACCGCCTCGGCAGGGGCTATCTCTGGCACAGGGTTTGCCATGGCAAAGATGACCGGGTCCTTCGCCATGGAGGCCACCATTTCCCGGGTCACGCAGTTTGCCACAGACAGGCCCAAAAACACGTCGGCACCGGAAAGGGCGTCAGCCAGGGTGCGGGCGCTTGTTTCGGCGGCAAAAGCCGCTTTCTGGGCCGACAGCCCTTCTGCCCTGCCCCGGTGAATGACCCCTTTGGAATCGCACATGAGGATGTTCTCCCGGCGTATTCCCGCGCGTACACACATCTCGGCGCAGGAGATACCCGCCGCGCCGGCGCCGTTGATGACCATTCGTACACTGGACACATCTTTACCCAGAATTTTCAGGCTGTTGAGTATACCTGCGGTGCAGATGATGGCGGTACCGTGCTGGTCGTCGTGAAACACGGGTATGGGCATGCGCTTTTTAAGCTCTTCTTCTATTTCAAAACAGGCGGGAGCGCCGATGTCCTCCAGGTTAATGCCGCCGAAGGCGGGTTCGAGGCGCTCCACCGTCTCGATTACCCTGGCGGGATCGGTCCTACCGTCTTTACCGCGGACATGGCTCAAACAGATACCGATGGCATCTATGCCGGCGAACCGCTTGAACAGCACCGACTTTCCCTCCATGACGGGAAGGCCTGCATGGGGCCCGATGTCCCCCAGGCCGAGGACCGCAGTACCGTCGCTCACGACAGCGACCAGATTGCCTTTGGCGGTATAGTCATACACGTTCTCCGGCTTTGCATGTATTTCCAGACAGGGATCGGCTACCCCCGGTGAATAGGCCATGGAGAGTTCTGCCTGGGTATTGCAGGGTTTTGTCGCTTCTATCGAAAGTTTTCCCGGTACCGGGATTGCGTGATAATCAAGATTGGGATTGCTCATTTACTGGTGTCTTCCTGTGGATAAGATGTGGGTTCATCCTTAACACAGGGGCGTAAAAAGTCAAGACCCCGGTGCAGCAGGAGGAGAAAACAAGGGCGGTGAAAGGAGGATCAGCGGGAACCGATCAGCAGGAAAATGGTACCGATGGTTTTTATGAGGATCTGAATATCCAGAACAGGGTTGAATTTCTTTACATAATAAAGGTCATAGGCGGTTTTTTCCCGGTACTGGTCCATGGAGCTGGTATGGATAAAACAGGTCTGGGCCCAGCCGGTGATACCGGGTTTTACATCCAGGCGGTACATGTAACAGGGTATCTCCTGAACACTTTTATTATGGTAAAATTCCATCTCCGGCCTTGGGCCGATGATGCTCATGTCGCCTTTCAGGACATTGAAAAACTGCAGGGTCTCATCCAGCCGGGTACGGCGTATCAACTGGCCTATCTTCAGTACCCGCGTTTCGATGTTCGCGTTGGGGTCGTGCTCCAGGAATTCAGTGTTACGCATGGAGCGGAACTTGTACAGGATGAAAGGTTTGCCCTTCTGGCCGATACGGACCTGCCGGAACACGACATGCTCCCTGTCTTCAAGATAGATAAAGAGGGCAACCAGAAGCATGGGGACGGCGAAAAGCACAAGGGAACAAAGAGTAATAATGATATCAGCGAGCCTTTTCATGGGTACATACCAGATCTGGGTGTTTACCGTAAACAGCTCCTCGAAGTGGGCCGCGATATCTATGGGAATTTTGCGGAAAGCCGCTTCGCACAAGGTGAACAGGACCTTGCCGTCGTGGCGTTTTTCCTGAGGACTCAGTTCGGTTTTTTCTCCCTGGTAAATGGTAAGCCTGCAACGTCCTGCCTGTTCAATACCCTCGATAATTCCCGAGAATTGAGGATATGTTCCGTAAAGATACACCCGGGTGCCATGACCAAGGTGAAGAGCAAAAAGATCAAGAATATACCAGGAGAAAAAAGGCAGTAAGAAAGTAACACCGGCAGCATAATACATCCACACATAAACTGTTTTGCCTCTAAGGAAATACAGCCCGCCATACACCAAAAGATGTACCAATATCGATTGAACAATCAGGAAAAAATACACACTGCCATTCAGGCTGCGTATATCATCCCTGGAGTAAAAACGGAACGCGTAATTAAGGAGGGAGATACTTACTGAAACAAGAACACCAGTAATGAGGGATCCCGACAGGACCGCACCCGCGATACCTAAGAACAGGAAGTCGACAGTAAAACGGATATACTTGGTGTAGAAGCAGGGCAAATACATAGGCATACTGTACACCAGCACTTCATTCTGCACAATATCCGGTATACACTGTTGGTCATGAATATACAGGACATTCTCAACCAGGACCGTATCGTCATTGCGCACCGGGGTGATTCCGCCTATGTAACCGAAAACACCCTGCCCGCCTTTGAGAGCGCCTTTAAAAAAGGCGCCCATATT
>JAFGQL010000031.1 GCA_016935695.1 Spirochaetales bacterium | reverse complement strand
GTCTTGAGTGTGTGTTTTGATATCATAGTACGTGCAGTGTAGCATCATTTCGGGATTCATTGGAGCTCATTGGTACCCAAAAGCGATAAATGAGTGGGGCTCCAATTTCAGGTCGAACCTTTTTCGCCGCGGAAGATACTCCCGGTTCCAGAATACCCGGGGCTCTTCAGTTACCGGCGTAAAGGTTTTTCCGGATACAAGATCGGTCAGGGATGTGAGGGATTCTGCGCCGTAGACGGAAATTTCCGATACCTCATCACGGAATGACGCAAGCACGCCGGTTCTGTTTTCGTAGAGCATGAGGGCAATCCGACCCGGGCCGTGGAAATACACAGGCAGCTGTACACTCAACTGCTCGCGGACCTTGTCCAGGGCCTCGACCGGGAGCCGGTAGGAATCGCTCCAGTTGTCGGGCAGGTTCAGTACATATAGAGCGCCGGAGCCGTATGAAGTGCGCAGCAGCAGGGGGTACCCTGTATAAGGGCCTGAACCGGACACTTCTTCCCAGGATGCGTTGGTATTGAACCGCAGATGGCTCATGAGTACCGGCTCTTCTACAGCCGCATTTATTCCGGGAAACACGTCAAACCCCTTCACCAGGGCCTTTTGCGCGGTCATCTCCATGCCGGCTATCCGGCCGAAGCCTTTCGCTTGGAGCGTCCTCAACAGGCCGCCGGTAATGATGATCTGCCCTCCCTTTACGAGACTGCGTTCTATCCGGTCAACAAGGTCCGGATCGGCGGCGGCCGATTCAGCAAGCAGGACCACAGGCGCGTTTTCGGGGTACTCAGGTGTCATTTCCACAGGGATTCCAAGCATGCCTATGTAGGTGTGTATGAAGTCTTCTCCGCAGGAGTGGAATGGCTTATACGACGGAATGCCCACCGGAGCTCCCAGCTTGGCCGCCACCCTGTTGGCCGTGGCAAGAGCATCCCCTGCGGCGTAGGCTATGGTGATCTCCTGGGGTTGCGCGGCGTCCTTCTGCGCCTTTCCCAGCACCGTGTCAAAGACAAAGGAAGTCCGTCCGTTCTGCCACGGCCCTTTCAGGTCCTGGGTGATCGGGGTCTGAAGCTGCCGGAAATCGAAGAAGGTGATCTCCCCGGCCTTGCCGAACACGGTCATCCAGACCTGCTCGGCATACCGGTCAAGGCTGCCCATGGCCGCGGGATCCACCCAGCCCCCTCCGTTTGAGCAGGTTCCCGTCAAGGCGGCATTGTCCAGATACCGCAGGATCGAGTACCCAAGGTACTCCTGGAGGTGCTGCCCCCGCCGGACAGGGTCTCTGGTCTCGGTACCGGTGTAGATACCGTCAAAATTACGGACATGGGCCTTTAGATTAAGGCCGCACTGCTGGTAATGCTCATACCAGTTGGGGAATTTCACCACCACCTTCACCCGGGGGTTTACCTTTTTTGCAGGCCCAAGTATCAGTTCCAGGGAGGCCTTCTCTAGCAGATCCAGGCGGAACTCATCCCAGCCGCGCCTGCCCTTGGCGTTTACGCATCCCTGGCAGGTACAGCTGGTGAAAAAGAAATCATCTAAAATGAACTCATCGAAACACCGGGCGGTAAGCTCAACAATCTCTGCAAGAAACTTCCGGTGCTCCGGATTGGTATAACAAAAGGTCTTGTACTGGTTTCCTTCGTCTTCGGTAATGGTGATACCGCCGGCAACCTGTATTCCCTTTTCCCTGAAATATGCAGAAATGCGGCGCAGGTCATCTTCGGGCACGGTCCTCATGTCGCGGTGGGTTTCCAGGTACACCTTGTCCGGTGAAATCGCCCGCTCCATGACGGTAAAACGGCTGTCCAGCCATTGGAGGTCCGCCATCTGTAAAACTTCCTGGGCCCGGGCATATATAGCAGCCTTGCAGGTGCGGGGTGCCGTCGGTGATGTATCCATATTAAGCGCTCCTTATCTTGTGCAGCAATGTCATCGTGTCCGGATCATGTATCATGCCCGTCAATCTTGACACAGATGATTACACGCGTTATCTTGCAATCACAGTATATGCCTGTTCATGTCGGGGGGTCAACAGGAAATCCCCCGTACACATTACGGATGCTAAGGAGTTCGCCATGACACCACATACACCGGAAATTTCCTACGAATCGGCCCGCACCCGGGCCCGCGATATTCTGGAAAAAATGAGCCTCAAGGAAAAAGCGGATTTCGTCCAGGGCTACAAGCGCTTTTTTATCCGCCCCTATCCTCAGTACGGTATTCCCTATATTTACATGAGCGACGCGTCCCAGGGCATTCACTTGAGGCCGGATCTGGAAAAGGGACTGTTTGAGCAGCCTGAGAAATCCGTCGCTTACCCCTGTATTCTCATGCTCGCCTCTACCTGGGACCCCGAACTCGCCTGGGAATACGCCCGTTCGGTCGGGGAGGAATGCCGTGCCGCAGGAATTCATGTACTGCTCGGCCCGGCCTTCAACCTGTACCGGAACGCCCAGTGCGGGAGGAATTTCGAGTATATGGGGGAAGATCCGTATCTGGTGTCCCGTATGGTCAGCGCCTTCGTTCCCGGCGTCCAGTCGACAGGCACCATGGCCACCATCAAGCATTTTATCTGTAATAATACCGATTTTTACCGGCGCAGGAGCAATTCCATCGTCTCGGAACGGGCACTCCACGAAATATACCTCCCGGGTTTCAAGGCAGGAGTAGACGCCGGTGCCATGGCGGTCATGACGTCCTACAATCAGCTCAACGGTGAATGGTGCGGCCAAAGCAGTTACGTAATAAACGACCTGTTAAGGGGGAGCCTGGGATTCAAGTGGCTGGTCATGAGCGACTGGACCTCCGTATGGGACATAAAGAAATTCCTTTCTTCGGGCCAGGACCTTGATATGCCGGGGCCCAGTGTGGAAAACATCCAGGAACTTGTCGAGTCCGGCCAGGCCGGGGAAGAAGACCTGGACCGGATGGTAAGCAGCATCATGACCGCATGCATCGCCATGGGGTTTTACGACCGTGACCAGAAAGACCCATCCTATGGCGGAAAGGACAGGGAGCACGAAACCATCGCCCTGAACACCGCCAGGGAAGGCACGGTGCTTTTAAAGAACAACGGCATACTCCCCCTGTCCCCGGATACGCGGTTTCTTGCGTTCGGTGACGCCCTGGATACCATTCCCGAAGGAGGCGGAGCGGCTACGGTGGAGGGCTACGGCCACATTACTCTCAAAGACGCCCTTACGGCGGAATTCGGTCAGAGGGTGAGCTTTACACCGGATCCTGATGACGAAGAAGTACAAAACGCCGACGCGGTACTGCTGTCGGTGGCTACCTACGATTCCGAAGGCTGGGACCGGCCCTTCAATCTGCCAAGAGAACAGGACAGGTACATTCAAAAAATCTGCGCCTTGAACCCGAACACCATCGTGGTGGTGAACTCAGGTTCCGGCATCAACATGAGCGCGTGTAACACGGCAGCGGGGGCCCTCATCTACGGTTATTACCCGGGGCAGAACGGCTTCACCGCCCTTGCGGAGATTCTTTCGGGAAAAACCAATCCCTCGGGAAAACTGCCCTTTACCATAGAAAAGACCTTCGACGATTCACCCGCACAGGGATACCTGCCGGAAGGCGAGGAACTCTACCACGGCTGGCCCTCAGATGAAATGGACCACCCGGTGTTCGATATCCGCTACGACGAAGGCATTTTCGTCGGGTACCGCTGGTATCAGAAAAAGGGTATCCAGCCCCTGTATCCTTTCGGCCACGGCCTCTCCTACACAACTTTCGAGTATCTGGACCTGTCCACCGACAGGGAGCGTTACTCCCGTGACGGGAAGGTACAGGTACACTGCCGCATAAAAAACAGCGGCGAGCGTCCGGGAACCGAGATTGTCCAGCTGTATATACACGACCGGCAATCGTCGGTCGAACGGCCGCCTCTGGAATTGAAAGGTTTTTCCAGAGTGTTCCTCACCCCCGGCCAGTCCGCCGAGGTCAGCTTCACCCTGGAAAACCGCGATTTTGCCTTCTGGCACCCGGAAACAAAGAAATGGACGGTAGAACCGGGAAGGTTCACCATTTCCGCCGGAGCCTCCTCTGGCGATATCCGCCTGTCAACGGACATCACCCTGGAGTAACCCGGCAGACCGTCCCCCTGGAGAATATTCCCCGGGGACCACCAATCCCTCTACAAAAGGGGAAGAAATATGGTATCATGACGGGAGATACGTTCATTTTGCGCACCAAGGAAGTGAAGCTCCATGAAGATTGCCATATTTTCCGATACCTTTCTGCCCCAGATCAACGGCGTAGTGACCGCCACCGTCATGATGGCAAAGGAACTGGCGAACCAGGGCCATGAGGTCCATGTCCTGGCGCCGGAATACAAGGAATTCCAGAAAGACCACCTGTTTCCCTTTACCGTAAAGCGCTTTCCCGCCATCCCCGCCTTTTTTTACGAGGACTTCAAGTGGGTTATGGGGCCGAACCCGGCAATCCTGGGGTACGTGATCAAAAACAAGTTCCACATTCTGCATTTTCAAACCCCCATCGGTTTGGGGTTTCAGGCCATCATCGTGGCAAAACTCCTGCAGAAACCCCTGGTGGGAACATTCCATACCTTCTTTGCCGATCCCGATTACCTGAAACACATCAAACTGGACCTCAAAATCATGGAACGCATAGGCTGGATGTATTCCAATATCTACTACAACCGCTGCGATGTAGTCACCGTCCCCTCTCAGGAAACAGGAGCGGAACTTCGGACCCACGGCTGCCGTCCGCCCATACGGTTCATCACCAACGGAATAGACCTTTCCCAGTTTGACAATACCAAAGCCCCCGAGATAAAAAAGCAGGCGGGGATAAAAAAGGGCGACGCGGTGTTTCTTTTTATCGGCCGCCTGGCCTACGAAAAAAACCTGGGTGCCCTGATCAAGGCCTTCTGCCACGCCGCGAAAACGAATCCCCATTACAAGCTGCTCATTGTCGGCGGAGGCCCCCAGGAAGAGGAATACCGCCAGCTTGCTAAAAAACACGATACTCACGGAAGCTGTATCTTCATGGGAAAAATTGAACATGATGAACTGGTGGTTTCAGGCATTTTCGGCGCCGCGAAGTACTTCATCACCCTCTCCAAAACCGAAAACCAGCCGGTAACCATTCTGGAAGCTCAGGGAAACGGCCTTATTCCCCTTTGTCTCCCGGAAAAGGGCCTCAAAACCATGATAGAACACCGCAGAACCGGTTTCTTCCTCACAAGCGACGATCCGGTGATCTTCTCCCGGGAACTGGAGCGCTTCATGGAGGACAAGGCCCTCCATCAGAAAATGCGCTCAGCCATCCGGGATATGGTCCGCAAACAGTCCATTACCAATGTGGCAAAGGAATGGGAACGGCTGTACACCGACCTGATCCTGAGGAAAACCACCAAAACAGTGTTTTCTTTTTTACTGGCAAGGCTTTTTTCCACATTCAGAACCCACAAGGCAATAGAAAACCGTATGAGCTTTCTGGAAGAAGAGCATATTCTGAATAACAAGTCGGAATACGGCATACAGGATGAGGTTCACGACGTAAACGACACGGAAACAGAAAAATAACAGCTGGTAGTACGTCCATATATAAAAAAAACCTTACCCGAGGGCATGTACCCCCTTGGTAAGGTTTCCTGTGCGTTATAAACTGCTGTTCTGTCCGGCGTTTGTATGATTCAGCGGCACTCACACCGCTATATGTCTAAATAATGCCAAACAATCAATTTATATATTTATTCTAATACCTCCACAGCCTTCTGTCAAGTTTTTTTTTTTAGAAAACCGCCGCCCGAAACCGGCTTGCGGGGCCCGGCTCCTCCATGGTACAGTCTCCACGGAATGAAACCTTTTACCCTGGAACTCAAGGTACGGGACTACGAATGCGACCTTCAGGGCGTGGTGAACAATGCGGTGTACATGCACTACCTTGAGCACGCCCGTCATGAGTTCATAAAGACAGAAAATTTCGATTTTGCCCGCCTTCACAGCGAGGGCATTGATCCTGTTGTGGCCCGGGCGGAAATAGACTACAAACGGTCTCTCACCAGCGGTGATGTCGTGGATATCACAGTTGCCATGGAACAGGAAGGCAGAATGCGCCTTGTCTTCATTCAGGACATATACACCAAACCGGCAGGGGTCCATGTGCTTCATGCCCGGATTACCGCGGCGGTCTTGAAAAACGGAAGGCCCGTTCCCGCCGATATCCTCTTCTCATCAGGTCCCGGTACCGCCGTCTGATCACTGCCCCACAGCCGCTTTCCTCACCCTCATAAAAAAAAACAGCGGATGCCTTACGCATCCGCCGCTGTTTTCACCTGTCCGTCATTGGAACAGGTCTGTCAGTATGAGGAAAATTTCGTGGTATAGCCCTTCTTCAAAGAAGACAGTTCACCGGTGATGCTGCTTCCTTCTGCACTGTACTCATACCGTACAAGGCCGCCGGGCACCGACGAATCTACCCACCAGATGTAGACCACCTTTTCTCCTGTTTCTTCATCGGTAATTTCCCACACCAGTTTTTCCGCGTTAAATGTCCCGGCACCGACCTTCACCTTTTCCCGCCCCCGGGACAGTGAAGAAAGGTCATCTGTTTCCAGGTCGGACGAAGGCACTTCCTCAGGTTCTTCCATGGTACCGTCTTCTTCCGATTCCGCTTCCGCAGACGGAGCAAACTCGGTCTCTTCTATACGGCCCACATCGGCATTGTAATACCGGAGTTTGACGGCCTGCATGTCTGCATCCATAAGGGCTTCGAACTCCCACTGTGCAGGATCCTCGGCATCGTCGCTGCTCCAGCTTAAGTACCACCAGGACGAACCGTCATCCAGGGTTTTTAAAAGGGCCCTTTCCGTTTCCATCTGCCCTTCTTCCCCCTCGTCTCCTTTGGAGACAAGGCTCCAGACCATTCCCTGCCCTTCTTCCAGATCATAATGAGCCGGAGCAAATCCGCCGACAAAATACACCTGGGAATACATCATGTTGAACATCATTTTTCTTTCCAGGCCAGTCAGCCCGACGCCCGACGCGATTTCCGCATTCACCCGTTTCTCTGCTTTTGCCTGAACAGCGCCAAGAGGATTGAATCCCCCCGCCGAATCAGCGATTCCCGACAAACTGGCACATCCGCCAAGGATGACGAGCAGCGCTCCACAGATAATGGCAATGTGTGTTTTTTTCATCTTCTACCTCTTTTTATTTTTCTATCAAAACTGTCTGCCACGTATAATTGTACAGTGTGTAGAAGAAAATGCAAATACACATTAATCAGTTCGGCAACAGAAACTGACTGGTTTGACCGTACTGGGCCGTGAAAAAATCCCATACGTTGTCCCGGGGCGGCGGCGCAGTCACGATAAGGGTCTGACCTGTAACAGGATGGGTAAAACGCAGCTGCCGCGCGTGCAGTGAAATGCCGCCGTCGGGATTCGAGCGGTGTGCACCGTACTTCAGATCCCCCTTTATAGGACAGCCTGCATGAGACAGCTGGGCCCTGATTTGATGGTGCCGCCCCGTTAACAGCAATACTTCCACCAGGAAAAAAGTCTTCGACGCGCCGAGGAAGCGGTACTTCAGCAGCGCCTCCTTGGCATCCTTCCGGCTTTTGTCCACTGTATAGGATTTATTCTGACCCTGATTGCGGTACAGGTAATCACGGAGTTCTCCTTCCGGTTCAGCCGGAGGGGCTGTCGTGACCGCCCAGTAGATCTTGTCGATCTCCCCCTTCCGGAACAGCTCGGCCATCCGCGACAGGGCTTTTGATGTTTTAGCATAGATCACTGCACCGCTCACCGGCCGGTCGAGACGGTGGGGCACGCCCAGAAACACATTCCCAGGTTTCCCGTAGGACGTTTTCAGGTACTCCTTGACGCTGTCGCCAAGGGTAGGGTCTCCTGTGCTGTCGCCCTGAACCAGCTCACCGCAGGGTTTATTGACGATTATGAGATGATTGTCTTCATACAGTATATCCAGTGCTGCTTCCATATATGCGCAAGCATACCCCGCGCCTTAAGCCCTGCGCAAGGGTCAGACAGTCCTGTCCTCTATGCGGGCAGTCCCGCCGTCCAGCTTGAAGCGGTTTATCATGGTACGCAGCTGCTGGGCCTGGCTTGCCAGCTCTTCGGCGCTGGATGCGCTTTCCTCGGCGCTGGCCGTGTTGCTCTGGGTCACCTGATCAATCTGGTCCAGCCCGGTTGAAATTTCGGATACAGCCTGTGCCTGTTCAGAACTGGCAGTGGTGATTTCCTCCAGGAAGGTGGCAACTTTCGTCACCCCCTTGACGATGGCATCAAGCTGGTCGGCGGTCTGCCGGACAAGACGGTCACCGTCCTGTATGGTTTTAAGGGAGCTGTCAATGATGTCAGAGGTTTCCCGTACCGACGCAGTACTCCTGGCAGCCAGATTGCGGACCTCCTCGGCAACGACAGCAAACCCCTTGCCGTATTTACCCGCCCGGGCGGCTTCCACATTGGCGTTCAGGGCAAGCAGGTTAATCTGAAAAGCGATATCATCAATTACCTTCACAACCTTGGCAATTTCCTCGGAAGAGCCGGTTATACGCTTCATCGCGTTTATAAGCTCGCTCATGTGCTCATTGCCGCTTTTTGCATCGACAGCGGCCTGCCGCGCCAGACTGTTCGCTTCTGTCGCGTTTACCGCGTTAGCTTGAGACTGGCTGTTCACTTCGGTCATGGTCGCGGAAATCTCCTCCAGCGACGAGGCCTGTTCGGTGGCCCCCTGGGAAAGGTTCTGACTGGCCTGGCTTACCTGATCGGCGCCGATTGCCACCTGATCAACCGCGACATGAACATGGCCGAGTATTTCATTAAAGGAATCCTTCATGAGCTGCAACGATTCGCCCAGTTTGTCCACGTCGGAAACCCGGGATACGGCCATCCGCAGGTCGCCCTCGGCAAAGGATTCGATGATCCGTGATTTCTCTACAAGGGAATCCACCATCTTGAGCATGGACAGGTACACCCCCACCGCCTGGTTGTGCTTCCGGTCCAGGTTGATGCGCATGTCGCCCTGGGCAATCTGATGGGTTATTTTAGACAGGACCGAAGGATCTTCCCCCAGCTGGGCAAGAACGCTCCGGGTGATGATTATTGCAAGGATCAACCCTGCCGCAACGATGATAAGCGACACGATGCTTACCAGGTAGATCACCTGAGTGGTCATCTGTTCCATTGATGCCTGGGCATCCGCAGCCCGCTGTTCAAAAAAGGCCACAAGATCGGCAAGATGCTCCTGGGTTTCCGACAGAGCCTGCATGGTATCGTTGGTGAAGATGTCCCGGGCGGCGTCCTGTTGGTTCTGAATACCGCTGGTGTACGCAACTACTCCCTCATGGGCGGCGCGGATGTCCTCCAGGGCAGGGAGTGTAACCCGGCGGTAATGGTCCGCCGCCCCGTCGCGGTCAGCCCTGCCCAGTAGCTCATCAATCCGCCGGGCTGATGCATGAAGACGCTCGTGGGGATCCTCCCAGGCAGCGAGGAGTTCCCCGAGGCGGGAGTCTTTCGCGGTATACGAATAATACCAGGCGCCGAAATCGCACAGGCGGGGATTTGTCTGCCCGGTGAACCTGCGGTTCTGCATGATGCTCAAGGAAAGTTCCTGCAGCCAGTCCAGATGGGCCAGCCACGCTTCATTTACCGCGGCGAGGGCCCCGATGTCGAATTCCCGGTACAGGCTGCCAATACGGACAGCACTCTCATGGAGGGCCTTGTGGGGAACCTTAAGAGCGTCCAGCAGGGCTTTCAATTCCGGGTCCCTGCGGGCTTCATCCTGCATCTCCTGCCCGTAGATCCATTCCCCCAGTCCGCATCTGGTGGGATCGGTTTCCACATCCAGGGTATGGACATGGTCCAGCAGAAACAGGTCCGACACATCATTGATCCACGTCAGATGATCGATCTCTTTCTGAAAGGCAAAGGACTTGCTGTTGCCTTCCTTTACCGCCGATGCCGAAAGCCGGCCCAGCTGGATGAACCGGACAATACTTAAAGAAGAAATAATAATCACAAGAACAATCAGCGACACAAAACCGCTTAAGAGTTTCGTACTCAGTTTCATACCTATACTCCAATGAAGAAAGCTACACTATGGAATTGTTATGAAACCTGCACGGGAATTCAAATAAATATGGGGAGCGTCAACCGCGGTTTTTTAACCGGGAGGCCAGGCCATGGGACGGCCGCCGAGGATGTGTATGTGCAGATGGTCCACCGTCTGCCCTCCGTCGGCGCCGGTATTTATCACCAGACGGTACCCGCTGTCGGCAAGCCCCTGGGATGCGGCAATCTCCGCCGCAGTACTCAAAAGATGGCCCAACAGCATCTTTTCATCCTTTCCGGCAGCACCCACATTGGGAATTTCCTTCCTGGGCACCACGAGGATATGCACCGGAGCCTGGGGATTGATGTCCCGGAATGCATAACACTCCTGATCTTCGTATACCTTGTCGGAAGGTATGTCGCCGTTGATGATCTTTGAAAATAACGTCATATCTGCCTCCTCACAGGATGGAAGTGTACATTGGAATGAGGAATTATGAAAACATGGTGCAATTAACTTTGTCCTCATACTAAGCACACAAGAGAATCACATTCCTGCATAAGACTCTTTTTTCGTGAACGGCATCATAGACAACGAGCTGCACCCGTCAATATTAGTCCAGAAACTGCCGGTCAGGTCCGCGCAAAACGACCTGAGCTTAGGGAAAAAACGCAGGAAAAGAATACAGCTGCTGAAAGGCCTGGCCTATGCCTCCCCGGGGATGCTGCTTCTATGCATTTTCCGCATCTGGCCAATGTTCTTCGGCGCCTATATCAGCTTCTTCAAATGGGGATTCTTCAAGGAGCGCTTTGTTGGATTTAAAAACTACATCGACATTTTCACTTCGGACCTCTTGTATGCAGATCCGCAATTGGGCACTCAGCTGGGGGGCTTCGGAAAGAGTCTTCTGGTCACACTGAACTATACTGCCGGTACCGTTCCAACCTCGATACTGCTGTCGTTTATCATTGCCTACATACTGTTCTACCGCTATCGCGGCAGGGGTCGGTCAATTCTCCGAACAATCTTTTTCCTTCCGTATATTACTTCTCAAGTCGCCTCGATGATGGTTTTTAAATGGATATTCCATCCACAGGTAGGAATAGTGAACAGTATACTTGCCACCACACCCATTGGAAGACAACAGTGGTTCAGCGACCCGGAACCCGTCCTGGTTAAGCTGCTTGAATTGCTGAGGGTATCCTGGCCTGAGGGCGTACCGCTTGAGCTTGCCGGACCCAGCTTTGCTCTGGTTATCATCATGATGTTTTCGGTGTGGCACAGTGTCGGGTTCAATACGGTAATATTCCTGGCCGGGTTCAGTAACCTGTCAAAGGAGATTATCGATGCATCGAAAATTGACGGGGCAGGAGGATGGAAAAGGATCCGTTACGTCATTCTGCCGCTTCTGTCTCCCACCATCTTCTTCCTTTCGATAATTTCACTCATTACCAGCTTTGAGTCCTTCAACGCGTTTTACGTCTTCTCGAACGGGGAAGGATCACCCCTTGGGACTACCATGGCCCTGCCGTTATATATTTTCAAGAATTTCTATGTGTACGGTCGGACCGGTTACGCCAGCGCCCTGGCAGTAGTCCTGTTCCTCATCATATTCGGATTCACCTTAATCCAACGGCATGTCGCAGAAAAACAGGTCCATTATGAACAGGAGAAATAACAGTACCATGCTGCAGAAACCGCGGTTTTTATTACAGGAAGTCTGTAAGTATGCAACAACAGGAACCGTCCTGCTGCTCGCGGCAATAGCCATGTTCCCATTTATATGGATGATACTCACCTCCTTCAAAACCCTCGCAGAAATAAACCTCATACCGCCCAGGTTATTCCCAGCAGATTGGAAGCTTTCCAACTACAGTGCCGCCTGGATGAAACCGGAATCAACCTTTTCCAGGTACTTTCTCAACACCATAGTTGTGGCAGGCCTGGGCACATGTATCCAGCTCTTCGTCTGCATACTGCTGGCATTTTCATTAACCCACTTTTCCTACCCTGGCCGGGATATTTTCTTTACCCTTGTGCTTGTCACCTTGATGATCCCCTACGATGTCACCCTGATTCCGAACTTCATAACCATTCGGAGTTTTCCACTTGCAGGCGGTAACGACATCTTTGGATCAGGAGGAAAAGGTTTCTACGACAGCTATATGGGCATAATGCTGCCGTTCTTTGCTGATGGTTTCAGCATCTTCCTTCTCAGACAGGCATTCAAGTCTGTCCCGGGTGACTACTGGGCAGCAGCCCAGGTAGACGGCATGCATAATTTCGGGTATCTCTGGCGTGTCCTTGTGCCAATCGCGGGGCCGACAGTCGTCACCGCGGGGTTATTGAGTTTCATCGGGAAATGGAACGGCGTTCTGTGGCCCCTTCTCATAACCTCAAGGGAAAGCCTTAGACCCCTCCAGGTCGGCCTTTTATATTTCATAAGCGAAGAGGGCCATTACTACCATCATCTCATGGCGGCGGCTACATTCACCGTACTGCCTATCGTGATTGTTTATTTCTTTTCCAGCAATGCGTTCAGTGAAGCAATCAGCAGCTCAGGAATCAAAGGATGAAACACATGAGTAGGACTGCCACAAGCTGGATTGAAAAAGCCCGGCTGCTCGTTCTTGATTTTGACGGGACGCTTTATCATAACCTGGATTTCCACCAGGATCTGTGTTCCCTGACCCTTGAACTGGCGCACCGAGGATCGGCAGCATACGACGCGATTTGCTGTACCAACGCCATTCTGGATGGAGAAACCGACTTTATCATGCCGGATTTCATCCAGGAAAGTGCGATACGTCGATTATCCGGAACCGGAAACATGAAACCCTGGCGCGAACAGGCAGAAGCAGCATTCGCGAATGGCAGCACCATCAGTTTTGAAACGGTCCTGAAAGAAGGCAAGAAACCGGACGACGCATTCTCCATTGCCGACCCCTGGTCCGCCTGCTATGCCGTAACGCGGTTATACGGCGCTGATGAAACCCATTACAGGCAGGCGTTCCTCGAGGTTCGGCAGAAAATGCTGAAGGACCTGATTCCGGAAGAAAGCCTCATCAGGGCACTGTTGGACACACCGGCAAAAACATTTCTTTTGACAAATTCACCACGGCAAACCGCAATGGATTTTTACCAGCGCCTGTTTCCGGAAAATCTGTTCTCCGCGTTCATCACCGATGCAAAAAAACCCGAGGGGCTGGAAAAGGTCTTGGAAGAAGCATTTCAGCAAGGCTATAAACCCGGCGAAATCATCGCCATAGGCGATCATCCATGGAATGACCTCGTTCCGGCCTATACAAGAGGATGCCGCACGGTGCTCGTCTCTCCATATCCAGGAATCAAGAACGGCCCCTGGGACCTGCGCTTTTTTTCAATTGACGAATTAACACAGTTCCTGAAAGCAGCAGGAACTGCCAATCCACCTGTACCGCAAAACACAAAGGAAACAACAACATGAGTACAACGATGATTTCTTTTTTCGGAGGACTGACAACTATTGGAGGCGTCCATGTCATGGTGAGTGATCAAGACTCCTCCCTGGTGTTTGATTTTGGTTTGCCCGTGGACAGGGGGGGCCTGTTCACCCAGTCGATGACCGCTTCTCCTTCCCAGATGCTTAGGGCCTATTTGAACACCAAAATTGCTCCGCCTCTTCCCTGGTTTTATGATCCGGAAATGACGGCCGGCATTGACATGGAACACCTTTCTCGGATATGGAACAGACCGCTTCCCCGTCAGGGTAAAGGTCCCCACCATGTGTTCGTCAGCCACATTCACCAGGACCACATGGCCCTTCTGCCCTATGCTGCGCCGGATGTGTCCGT
>JAFGQL010000172.1 GCA_016935695.1 Spirochaetales bacterium | reverse complement strand
TTTCCGCAACGAACACTTTTTCATTGTATATGTCATATTTGAGGGCATCCTCTTTGCATGCAAAGATATGCCTAGTGTAAGGGGTAAGTTTTCCACAGGTCAAGACTTTCTAAAAATAATTTACTTGAAAAACATTATGTCTATTGTTACAATAGGGACGAAATTGTAACCTCATACGTGTATTCTGCCGATAAATATGGTAGTATGTTTTTCTACTGTTATTTGTTTGACAATTGAGAATGAGAGAAATACTATAGAGGTTGGGTATTGTGTCCAACACAGTCTGAGGTAAAGAGGACTTATGAGTAACAACGACATTGTATCAGGATTTGACGACGAGAAGGACGACAGCCTCAAGATTCGACTTCAGAAAGTAGATTCGGTCGACGGTTGTCTTGTTCTATATCTCACGGGTTACATTGATACATATAACTCGAATTTCTTTCAGAAAAGAGTAACAAGGGCTGTCGAGGCAGGGTATACAAAGCTTATTTTTAATTGTGGCGGATTGAATTATGTATCCAGTACAGGGATCGGTTCTTTTACTGCATTCCTCAAGGCTGTAAAGCCCAGGGGCGGGGATCTTGTCCTTCTTGAAATTCAGCCGAAAGTATATGAAGTATTTCAGCTTCTTGGTTTTTCCCAGTTTTTTAATATCAAAGACAACTTGAACGAGGCAGTGGAGTTTTTCGGATCAGAAACGAAAACAGGCGGTTCGGACATTTTTCCCAAGATTTTTCAGTGTCCTATCTGCTCAAGAAAGTTAAAAGCAACAAAATCGGGACGATTCAGATGTTCCGAATGTAAAACAATCCTTGCAATAGACAATGCAGGCCAGGTCTTCCTGGGGTGATAAAAAAAACCAGAGTGTTACTCTGGTTTTTTTTTCCTTACTTTATTTCATCCATTCAATCCCCTTTTTCTGACGAATAAATGTATACTATAATCGGTATTCATAAGGTAAGGAGATATTACATATGGAGAAAGTAGAGAACTACCTTGTCACCCTCGGCATAACGTATGAGAGCATTGGAGAAAAAACCTGGCTTGTTAACGACGATGAAAAAGGCCTGGAACAGCTGGTCATCATGGCGGCTGATCCTTTGGTGGTAGTGCGGGTAAAGGTTATGTCGATACCTTCTGATCACCGTGAAGAGCTGTACAAAACACTGCTTGAGCTAAATGGAACAGACCTTGTACATGGTTCGTACGGTATTGACGGGGAAGACATTGTGCTTGTTGACACCCTTGAACACGCGACCATGGACTTAGAGGATTTTCAGGCCTCACTTGACACAATCGGGCTTGCATTGGCCCAGCACTTTAAAGTACTTTCAAAATATCGTGACTAATATGATACAGCCGGAAGGAATTCATACCAGGGAACCAAGGAGATAAAGAAATGGGATTCTTTGACCGTTTTAGAAGGGTAGTAAAATCAAACCTGAATGATATGATCAGCAAGGCGGAAAACCCTGAAAAGATGTTGAACCAGATCATCATCGACATGAATCAGCAGCTTATAGAGTCTAAAAAAAGCGTAGCAAGCGCAATCGCAGATGAAAAAAGACTTGAACGACAAATGAACCAGCAACTTCAGGAAGCCGCCGAATGGGACAGAAAAGCACGCCTGGCGGTAAAGGCAGGCAAAGATGACCTTGCAAAAGAAGCATTGCTCCGAAAACAGGAGTATTACAATGTCGGTACACAATATAAGGAACAGTGGCAGATTCAACATGAAAGTGTAGAAAAACTGAAATCGGCATTGCGGCAGGTCCAGCAGAAGATTGATGAAGCGCAGCGTAAAAAAAACCTGCTCATTGCCCGATCCAAGCGGGCAAAAGCCCAGAAGCACATTCAAGAAACCATCGGATCCATGGCAAACAACTCAGCCTTTGACGCATTTGAAAAAATGGCCGCCAAAGTAGACAGACTGGAAGCCGAGGCAGACGCATACGAGGAAATCGAGGATGCAACAAAAACAGATGATCTTGAATCACAATTCAAGCAGCTGGAAAACTCCTCTGATTCCGCCGATCTGCTCCTGGAAGATTTGAAAAAAGAAATGGCAGGAGAGCTTGAAGCACCCAAACCAGAGCGAGAAAACGGGTAAGTCCAGGGTTTGTGTTCTTTCTGACAGTGTTTTTGATTCATACCGGCTAAACCAGTATTTCTCGGACAATAAGGATTTTGATCTCATTATTGCTGAACAGCTCCCGCTTCCGCCTATGTGGGATATTGCTGTTGTGCCTGCGTCAAATACTGCGGTATGGATACCGATAATTCGTTTTCACCACATGATTTTATTCGGACCAGGATCCTTGACAGGCGAGGCTTTGTGCGCAGGAGCCGCCGATTACATAAAGGACCCCTGGACACCAGAGGAGTTGTATTATCGGCTGTTGAAGATTAACGGGAACCTCAATCCCTGCACAAACCCGATACTTCCTGCCTGCCTGTACAACATTCTTAATTATCAGGAACGCATTCTCCTTGAATATCTCCTGAGCAAAAAAGACATGGTTGTATCGCGTGGGCAACTCCAATTGCATTTATGGGGCAGGATACGTCCCGGCAGCAGAGGCGTGGACATGCATATCAGTAATGTGCGAAAAAAACTGCACAATTGTCCTGAAGCACAGAATATTTTCTCTATTGAAACCGTAAATGGGTGTGGATATCTTGTGCATAATTGTGAAAATTCACAGTGTTTGTAAAAAATCCAACAGGAAATGGCAATAGACGCACTTTGAAATTCCGGAACAGCAATGACAGGCCGACAACCGTAACAAGCTATCTTATTATCTTACAACAACTTATATGGAAGTCCAAATATGCATCCGGAAATTTCTCATACTTTAGTAGTATTTTGGCGAAAAAGAGAAAAACTATATAGCATTTTCATGTTGTGTATATGTTGTGGATAACTCGGGAGTTACTCATCCTCGCACAATACTGCGGTACCGTATACCAATAACTCGGCGGCAGACTGCATCATTGAGGTGGTGGCAAACCTGACACCGGTAATCCCGTTCGCTCCAAGGTTCTGCGCATCTTCAATAAGACGATCAAGAGCCTGTTCCCGGGATTGTGCCATCATTTTTGTATAATCATGTATTTCGCCGCCAAGCAGATTCTTGAATACAGCGACAATATCTTTACCTATATGCTGTGCGCGTATCGTGTTACCCCGGACAAGACCAAGTGTTTTAACTATCTTTTTCCCGGGTATATCATCCGTAGTGACGATAATCACTTTTCCACCTCACCATATTTATCATTTTTGAGTTCGTGTATTCTATCACAGAGAGTCACCAGAAACAGCAGGAGAAGCCCTGTCAGGACGCCGCCTAAGGTTATTTTTTGAAACAGGCTTTCTTTTGCATCACTGAAATACTGAAACAGGAAATAGCCAAATAACAGCATATAAGATCCCAGAAACACAATGCGGCCGAAAAAACTTCCTGCATTGCGGAACCTGCTGCGTGAAAGGGCTTCAAACCATTCTTCCGGGGGCTCGGGATACGAAACCCTTCCCATTTTTCGCTGAAGTTTCAGTAAATTCACATACTCATTCCTGCACGTGTAACAGGACTCAATATGTGCAATAACATCATCAATTTCCTGTTCTTCGAGTTCGTTATCTATAATTGCCTGTGCTTTCAGCTGTGCTTCTGTGCAGTTCATAGTCATCCTCCTCAAGGACCTTTCGCAACTTCTTGCGCGCATTGAAGAGTCTTGACATTACCGTACCGATGGGAATCCCCAGGATATCTGCGATATCCTGATAACTGCAGTCCTGAAAATGCTTCAACTCAAGGATTTCCCTGTAATTGTCCGGCAGACTCTTTAGTGCTGAAGACAGGTGCTCTTCATCGTAGGTGCGTAACGTAAGTTCCTCGGGGGTCGGGGAATTGCCCTTCAATTCCCACTCAGGAAGACCCGTATTCCGTGATTCCTTGTGCTGAATTTTGTTCAAACACAGGTTTTTGGTAATACGGTACAGCCACGGATACATAGGCCTTGAAACATCGAAAGTAGCGATGTTTTTAAATGCCCGCAGAAATACCTCCTGCACAATGTCCGTTGCGTCATCCATGTTTCTCAGGAACCCGTACGCAGCATGATAAATCCTCTTGGAATAGGCATTTACCAGAAGCCCGAATGCTTTGGCGCTTCCCTGTTGCGCTTCCATAATTATGTCTTGTTCCATAATTCTCTTTATCTATACCATCCTCTTTAACTTTTATTCACAAAAGCCGAAACTATAAAAGGAAGGAGGCCCTTATCCAATTGTGAAAGACTCGTTTCTACTCCCCTTTACGCTTGGCATCCGCTTTATTGCCTTTGCTGTAATGATTGCCCTCCTTATTTTTTTGTATTCCTATGTAATCGAGTTTTCTCCATCTGCCGCTGTTAACGAACACTGGATCATCTCAAGGATACTGTCAGCGTGTATAAACGCGCTGCTGCCGGCTGCACTCATTACCATAATCTACGGATATTTCTATATAGTGAAACATCCGGGAACCATGGTCGTTTCGTTCATGGTCTTTTTCTTGTGTGTTCTGGGCATGTTCACCCTGACACGTGCAGGTGACAAGGCGCTCACATCCTTCTCACACGCTCCCTCACAAGCTGTACTGCATGAAAGAACAATTCAGAATTATTCCGGAGATGTGTTATATATAACCGCCACAAAGGGCAATAATGTCACTTCTGCGGTCCATCTGGATACAACATCACCTCCGCCGCGCATTAATGCCTTTCATTCAGGTTATCTAGTCACCGAAACAGGCATGCTCAGACTGGAAGACACAACAATAGTGCTTGAGCCGCTGAACCCCGGAATATCATCTATGATGGAAATACCTGTATTTGCTTCAAAAGTAATAAGAGATATTTTATTATTCAAGAAAATTGTACAGGACTCTTCAAAATACATATTTCTCTTTTCTCTGTATTTTTGTTCCCTGTGGATATTCAGCAGAATAAGCACATGGCCTCTTTTTAACATGATACTGATCATTTCGATTATTCGCGGCACCTTGTTTTTTTTATACAGTTTGACTACGCCGCTTGTTCAGCGAATATTAACTGCCTGGAACATATCGTCCGACACGGTGCTAACAACCGTACTCGCCGGCATTTCGCTGCTTCTCGTAGTCTGGGACCTGTTTTTTGTACCATACCCAAAACACAGACATAGAAAGGATGTTTCCCCATGAAGAATCTTGGAAAGAACGTCCTGTACACTCTCGCGGGGATGCTCATTGCCGGATACGCGTTTTTCTTTGTACTGTCGGTTATTCAGTTTCCCACCGGAGAGGTGTTGGGTGTCTTCTACTGGAGATGGGTATTGCTCCATTCACTTGCAAAGCTTTTTGAATACGCGCTGCCCTTGAGCGGAAGCGCCGTTCTGATCGCCGTATCTTTTCTGTTTTCGCCCCCTGCAAAAAGCGGGTATGATGCTGTCCCTTTTTCTTCTCTGATCACTTCTACAATTATTGTTCTACTTGCCGTGCTTTGTGCGTACACACTTACAAAAGAACTCAGCATTCCCCGTATTCACCGCGATCTGAACAGAATGAAGTATGAGACCGGAATCGCGGAAAACGCCAGAAAAATGGCAAAGGAGCTGTTCAACCAGAACCTGCTTCAGGAAGCAGACGAAACGGCTTTGCTGTACCTGGCAATTGACCCTGACAACATTGAGATGGAAACCATTCGGGAAGAAATCAGAAAAAAGAAACAGACGATAACCGGCGCCGATGAAGACCAGAAAACTAAAAATCAGGAAGACCATTCTCCCTCGCACAACTTGAGCGTATCCATGTATATAGAAAAGGCAGAATACTACTATAAAATACGCGACTACTATTCTGCCCACTATTTCGCCAACCAGGCATTAACAATAGATCCCGACAGAGTCGACGTAAAAAACCTGTCCGCTATGGCATGGAAAAAAATAGAAGAATTCGAGCTCAACGCGGCAACGAGGGAAGAAGCAGAGTTTTTCAGCAGAAAGAGGTCGGGATACACCGCACTGCAGGAACAGCGTTATATAGACGCGTATTATATTTTTCATTCCCTCAAAATGGACAGACCTGCCGGGGATCCGGACATACAGCGATATTTCAAAGAAGCAGAAGCACATGTACAGGGAACCGCGTTTTTCATTGATGAAGCGGAAGAAACAAGAATACAGCCCGGAGTCATGGATATTTTGTTTATAAACCGCCGCAGCGAAACAGAAAGGACGCAATTTGTGTATTTCAAGCGCTATGTAATGTCCAGGGCCGGATACTACGGCTATGACGTGGAAGTGCTTGAACTGGCGGAAGACAATTCTGTTGCGTTTAAACTCTACGCACCATACGGAAAAATAATTGACTCTGCCCGTGGCGCAATGCTGGTGTTACAGGGCATTTCCAGAACGGACGAAAATGAACGCACAACCCCCCGGTATGAAAACACACCCGAATCCTCCGGTTTACCCGGGTTCATTGTACCTCTGTACATCGAAAAAAATGCAATTTCCCTGTTGAGCATTCACGATGAATTCATTCAACAGGCGAGCATCCCTGTTCTTTTGTTTTTACGTAACGATTACGCAAAATTCGGATTCTCGCCATTTATCATCCAGATGGAACTTTTAAACCGCCTGCGCGATCCATTTATGTTCCTCATTCTTGTCTTTCTCGCGATGAGCCTGGGATGGGTATCCCGCGTACCGGCTGACGCCCGGAAACTTTACATGTTCGGCATTCTTCCAATAATCCCTTTTCTTTTCAGTCTATTAACGCAGACATATAAAGCAGCCGGATCGGTGGTCTATATGTATTTCCTGCTGCAGACAGGCTTTTTATTCACACTGGGACTTGTGATATTGTTTTCTACCTTTATGCTTTTTCTTTCTTTGCTTGTCCTGGCTCTGAAAACATCACATCTTTGAGTTCCAGACAAGATTATATTGAGGCTGAATAAAGGGATTTTGCGAAAGTTCCACACCAACAGAAAAGAACAGTTCGCGGTCTGTTGTAATCTTGCACGAAAGCTGAATCCTCCTTCCTGTATCAGTGAAGGGGTTCTCCAGAATTTCCTGAAACTTTATGGTCCTTATGTTGTCCACGGCCACACTGATACCGGAATGTGCCGGGATAAACACCTTGCGGAAAACCTGATCTGATCTTAAGTTTTGTTCATTGATGGACGCCTGAACACGTGAGACAAGGGCATACCGTACAAACCTGCTCCAATTTTTTCTTTCTATAAGGCTGGAGACCTGCAGTAAGAACGAGTTCAGGTTTCGTACGATATTGGTGCTGCTGTATTCGGTGTATTGTTCTCCATTCCAGCGATACCAGGAAAGAAACGTCTCTTCTCCCGCTCCTTCTTCGAATACCTTGTCCTGCATTATTACGTCCATCACACCGTCGTTGTCGATATCAGTGACCACAGACTTTTTCTTAGGTGATTCAAGCAAGCTCAGCCTTGAAACCTTCGGGCCAATTATCAGCCATTCACGTACCGTACTGTTTTCATTCATTGCCAGGATTTCAAAGGCTGGCGGCATTCCCCGCCCAAGATCAATCAAGGTAAAATCTTTTACCACCCGGAAAACCCCTAGCTTAAGCACTTCTGCCGAAAAAGACGGTTCAGAAAAAGTGCCGCTGGAAACATACCTGAGAATTAGCAATGAAACCTCAACTGCATCATACTCGTCACCGTACAGACGAATTTCTTTGGATAAGAGAGACAGCGCCCTGTCACGGGCATTTTTAGACACGCACAGGACAATCGCATCGTCATTGCCGTCAGAGTCAATGTCCACTACTGCGCCTACCGGCAATCTGTTCGCGGTGACAGGCGCCAGAGTATCAGGAATGGCAGCGTCGGATAAAACCGCCGCCAATGATTCGGCACGATAGAGAGGTCCCGGAACCTGTTCAGGAACAGTATGATCGGACAAAGGAGATGACTGTTCGGGCAAAAAAGAGCTGCTGAAAGCAGGGTCCTTCTCCGCAGATACGTGAGCATCGGCTGACATCCGTGAGCTCGAACACGAAGACATAATTAACGAGGATAAAAACAGGAGGAGAAACATGCGATACAGGATAAACCCTTTATCTGAGTTACGAACGAACATCACTTCTATCATATCAAGTAAGCGCCCCCTTTTCCATTCATTTTACAGATGACATAACGATCTACAGGTGGGGTGCCGTAAAAGGTATGGCGAAAAACTTTCTTTTTAAGTATAGTCTGACATTATGATAATAATGAAATTCGGCGGCAGCTCCGTAGCAGACGCCCAGAAAATCAGGCATGTTGCTTCAATCATAGAAAGAGCAGGAAAAACCGCAAGGGTAGGTGTTGTCTGTTCTGCAATGAAGGGAATAACAGATCTTCTCATTGAAGCAGCCACAATTGCGGAATCCGGCGACGCACAATATACTGTACCTCTGGGCACTATCCGGGAACGCACTCTGGCGGTAATAGATGATTTGTTCCCCGATAACAGCACTATTCATACCAGGATTGAAAAACAACTGTCCGAATTATCGGACATTCTCCACGGTATAGAATTGGTACGGGAATGCTCCCCGCGTTCTATGGATCTTATAATGAGCTTCGGGGAACGGATGAACAACATGATTATCGCTGCCTTTCTGAATGCATCCGGACATAAAGCTGAATATATAGACACCAGAAAACTCATCGTGACCGACGCTCAATTCGGCAACGCTTCTGTACTATTAAGCGAATCATACAAAAGAATCCGGCAGGAAATTGCCAGGATAAACGGAATACCTGTCATCACCGGCTTCATTGCAGCAACAGAGCAGGGCTATACCACCACACTTGGCAGAAACGGGTCCGATTATACCGCTTCTTTAGTCGGCGCAGCGCTGGACTCGGAACGGGTAGAAATCTGGACTGATGTAGACGGAGTTCTGTCGGCAGATCCGCGGTATGTACCAAATGCTTTTGTACTTCCGGAGATCAGCATAGAAGACGCCATGGAGCTTTCGTATTTTGGTGCAGAGGTAATTCACCCTTATACCATGCTTCCAGCAGTGGACAGAGATATCGACATTTACATAAAAAACACACTTGCTCCGGAGGTCCCGGGTACCCGCATTTCCAGGAAAGCCCCGGCCTCCATTTCGCCGATCACTGGCGTTGCCTCCATCGAAAGCGTTGCCCTGATGAATATCGAGGGCGGCGGCATGCTGGGGATGCCGGGTGTCGCGTCAAAGGTCTTCCGCATTCTGAGCGAAGCACTGGTCAATGTGATCATGATCAGCCAGGCGTCAAGCGAACACTCAATATGCATCGTCTGCCGGGGAAAAGAAATCAAAAAAGCGGAAACGGCCCTGCGCAAGGGACTTGAACAGGAATTGATGTCCAAGAAGATACAACGCATTGACATTCAAAACAACCTTGAGATTGTCGCAATCGTAGGAAAGAACATGAAAGGCCAGCCCGGTATTTCAGGCAGGCTTTTCAGTGCTCTTGGCAATGCAGGCGTCAACGTTCTTGCAATTGCTCAGGGTTCATCCGAGCGCAATATATCTTTTGTCATTCAGAGCAAAGAACGCGAGGCAGCCTTAAGAACCGTTCACGCGGCGTTCCTGGAATAGCCGGCATCCACAAAGGAGTAACTCATGAGTTTTATCAGCACGAGAGGAAAATGCGGGTCATCAAATTTCAGAAACGCCATTTTTCAGGGCCTCGCTCCAGACGGCGGGTTGTATATAGAAGAAACGGTGTCGGATTTGAAAGACGTATATTCAAGATTCACTAAAGACACCTCCTTTGTAGATATCGCCGCTGATATGACCCACGCGCTGTTGAAAGAAGAAATCAGCAAGGATGACGCCAAGGCTATCTGTTCTTCAGCGTTCCCGTTCAATCCCGAGCTAAACCCTATCGATGAACAGATATCAATCCTTGAGCTGTATCATGGACCGTCCTGCGCGTTCAAGGACTACGGCGCAAGCTTCCTTGCGCAAGCTATGGAATATTTTCTTGGAGAACGGGACAGCCGGGCAATCATTCTGACCGCCACTTCCGGCGACACAGGCAGCGCTGTCGCCCAGGCATTTCACAATGTCAAAAACATTGATGTCGTCATCCTGTACCCGAAAGGACGGGTAAGTCCGCTGCAAGAGAAACAGCTTACCACCCTGGGGGGCAATGTCCATGCCCTGGAAGTAGAAGGCTCCTTTGATGACTGTCAGCGCATGGTCAAAGAAGCGTTTATGGACACCATGCTGCAAAAAGAACTTACCCTGACATCGGCAAACTCAATAAACCTGGGAAGGCTCCTTCCCCAGTCTTTTTATTACGTATGGGCCAGGGCCCAGAGCGCAGAAAACCCCGGTGATCTGCTGGAAGGAAACAAGGTCCCCCGTGTATTCTGCGTACCGAGCGGGAATTTCGGAAATCTTACCGCGGGAATCCTTTCCTGGAAATGGGGGATGCATGTTGACGGCTTCATCGCGGCAACAAACATTAATGATGTCGTTCCTGAGTATCTCTCTTCCGGTATTTTCACGCCGCGGCCGTCTCGACATACCTGTTCCAACGCCATGGACGTGGGAAACCCCAGTAACTTCGAACGCCTTGAATACCTGTTCAGGAATTTTCCCGGCGGCATGGGATCCATGATTCACGGTGACGTGATTACCGATGAAGAAACCACTGCAGCAATCGCCCACGTGTTTCACCAAAAAAACCAGTACCTGGATCCTCATACAGCCGTCGGCTACCTGGCCTCAAAGCGGTATCTGGCTTCCAGGGACCAACGTGCACAGATAATTACGTTGGCCACGGCTCATCCAGGGAAATTCGGAGAAATTGTAGAAGCGGCGACACGGACCTCTCCCCCGCTACCCGTGCGACTTGAAGCAGTGCTGAAAAAGGATAAGATATCCACAGTGATCAATAATTCACTGGGCAGTCTTTCGGCTTTTCTGATGGAACACTTTGCCTGAAACCTGATCATCCTTCCACATACAAACGTAAAAGCTTTTTCCCTTCACAGGACCTGTAAGGATTCCTTCTGTTTCGTAAAAAACCGCGGTATACCTTACAGGCCGCGTAATAATCGTCGGGCGAACGGTAGGTTGAAGAAAGATCACAGCGGTAGACTTCCAACAGCAGGGGAAAAAGGGGAGACGACATCACGTTTTCCGTGCGGAAAACAGGCAGCTGCGGCAGCAGAGACGGCAGCATGTGATGATAAACCAGAAAACGGATATCCTGGATAAGGGCTGTTTCAAAACCAAGCCGACGCAGGAATTTTTCTGCTATAGAAGCACCGATTTGGGCATGCTGATTAAACGCATTACCATCCTGCCGCAGGGATTTGGGCTTCCCCACATCATGAAGGAGCAGAGCAAGGGATATCCGAAGATCCTTTGTTTTCCTGTATTTCAATGTTTCCAGGGTGTGGTCCCATACATCACCTTCGGGATGGAATTCCTTTGCATGGGCGGTTTCGATCATTTGATGCAATTCCGGCCACCAGTATTCAATACATCCTGATTCCTTTAATACCGTAAGTCCGCCCTGAGGATTGCAGCCTTCCAGCACTCCGCACAGCAGATAACGCTGGAAAAGCGGCACCATCTCATACCGCGGCCACATGTCACCCACAGCATGCAGAGACTGACGGAACAAGGCCCAGTGCTCCTTTGGAAAAGAAAATCCCAGCCGGCTTATCAGCAACGCAGCGGTTACCACATCCCGTGGCTGACGCGCAGGAAAGGGAGGGAGAAGGTTGGAGCGTAAATAAGGATAAACGCTGCGGGGATCCTTGAACACCCTGCGTTGTACATCCCAACAAAACGTGTGCATGGTTTCGTCAATACCATGAGAAGCAGAACCCGCATCAAACACGGATTCATCCTCATCCATACATGAGAATAGAATACCGCATGTCTGCTGAACTCCAGACACGGGAACTTCAACATGAACATCTGCAAATTCACAGCCGGGAAACACGGGATTATCAAATTCCCTTGCTACCTCTATGAGCGATGCGGGTGTCAGCACATGTACAAAACGGCCCGTATCTTTCCGGAAATAGAAATCGAGGGCGGAAGGTCCATGGAGATAGACTGGAAAAGGAAGATCAGACAAAAACCGGGTTATATCTTCCATTCAACAGCCTCCGGATCTCAGTGGTTAATCACCAAAACTACATACAATTTTAACACATCAATTATACCAATAATTGATCTTCTTCAGATAGGGGCACACGTATGCATACCTTTTTACGGATTATAATCCTGCTGTTGACGGTAAGCGGGTTTGCAGGAGAGGTCCCTGACAACTGGGAGACGCAACCAGTCAGTGAAGAATCGATATGTATTGAATACGTGGAAAACGACAACGGAGCGCCGGGAATACTTGCGCATCTTCCCGTTGGCCTTGATGCAGAAACGATCATGCGCCGCCTGTGGGACCCTTATGATAATGCAAACAGGGTCGACAAACTGAAAAAACGGGAAATAGAACAGGACACAGGAACAACACGGGTAATTAATTACTGCATTCAAGTGCTGTGGGCCCGGTTTGAATACCGCGTTTTCTGGCACTTTTTTGAGGAAGAGCAGCTGATTACCTGGCGGCTCATCGACGGTGACCTGGAGATACTCGATGGGCGTTGGAAGGTTCTGGACCGGGCCGAAGGTAAAACCTACCTTGAGCATCTGGCTTATGCCAGGCCAAAGCTGAGTCTGTTGAATTCCTTCCTGAAACCGCTGTATTTAAAAGAAATGAAAAAGTTGCTAATAGAAAAACAACGATGTTTACAATAAATATGATATGATTCTTTCATGAAACATATCTGTAACATTCTCATTTTCATCACAAGTATGTCGTTATTCAGCCAGTATTACTCCGAACAGGAATTTGTCCCGGTTGGATCGCCGGTCTACACCGCGGTCCGTCAACTGTATCATGAAGCCGGTATGCAGAATTTCTCGCGTGACCTGCCCATGACGGTGAAGGAACTGAGAATGTGTGTTTCCCGGCTGCCGCGGTCAGGGCGGAATGAGGCGGAAATTGAAAGGTTACTGGCAGAACTTAGCGTACCGGCCATTGAAGGCATCCCATTGAACTTGTCGGTTACCTTGAGCGCCGAGGTTTACGGCAATATAAACAGCGACTACACCGGGTGGATTGATAATTCCCGGAGAACCTATTACCCGGAAGGCGATGAATCACAAACCGCCGGCGCGATTGAGATTTACGACAAGGTATATGAATCTACCGACGGAAACCGGGAGTACGGCTACAAAGACCGCCACGTACCGGTTACCCTCAGCCTGGCTATGCCCATAACCGGCTGGCTATACGGTTATGTGGACGGCCAGGCCGGCAAGGACCCATTCCAGGTGGGGGTGTCCCAGGACAATTATGTGAATGTTCCGACAGCCGGGGAGCAGGTTGACCTGATGGCACCTTACCGGGCCTATATAAGCGGCGGTACCGGCAGTGCTTTTTTCCAGCTGGGCAGGGACCGGTTA
Organism: Spirochaetales bacterium; assembly: GCA_016935695.1. Classification (GTDB taxonomy): domain Bacteria; phylum Spirochaetota; class Spirochaetia; order JC444; family Marispirochaetaceae; genus JAFGQL01. Next base: position 7,380 of record JAFGQL010000172.1, on the reverse strand, counting down.
TCCTGGGGCAACGGCATTTCCGGCAACATGATAATGAGCGACGCGCCGCTGTACTATGATTTTTTCAGGTTTTCCTGGTTTAGCGAGAAGTTCAAGTATTCTTTTATTACCGTCGGGCTGGAAACCTGGCTTCTGGACAGGGACTTTATTTACGAACCAGATGGAGAAATCAGAAGCGCTGAAAACATTGAAGCGGCAAAGGACTACTACACTCAATCAAAGTTTTTTCTTGGCCACCGGGTGGAATTCTATCCATTAAAAAACCTGTATCTGGCAATCAGCGAAAACACCATCTACGGCGGCAAACCCATTACCTGGAACTACATAAACCCGTTCATGCTGTACCACAGTTATTATGTGCAGGGCTACGGTAACTCCTTTCTTACCCTGGAGACGAGCTACAGCCCTGTAAGAACCCTCAATCTGTACGGCCAGATCGGCGTTGACCAGTTTCAGACACCGATGGAAGTGGCCAACGGCTGGGGAGGCGACAAAGAGCCGGGAGCAATGGGATACATTGCCGGTTTGTCCTACCATCCGCGCATCAGTGAGAAACGGATCACCTTGGGCTATGAATGGGCCTATACATCGGCATACCTGTACTACGGCAACCAGTATGACCATGACGAACCCTACGGCGGCAATTCTCCCGTGTTGGCGATCGCCTCCCGCAGGCGGGTGAACTCTCTCGTGTCACCGATAAAGGTAAATTCCTACGTTGATCAGTCCATAGGCTATTACACCGGGCCGGATTCGGTAGTTCATTATTTTTACGCGGATTTTCCTTCGACGTTGCCGGGACTTACCTGGGGAACGGAAGTTACCTGGCTGCAAAAAGGGGAGCGCAATATGACTACCCAGTTTTTTGTTCCAGAAGGCAGGGGAAATGCCGCCGGACCAACCGGCACTGTGGAGAACAAGGTTATTTCCACATTGTGGTGTGAATACACCCTTAAAAACAACCTTACTGTCGGCGGCCAGGCAGACCTTATACTCTACAGGAACCTTCATCACAACGACGGCGATGACGGTTTTGATATCCAGGCAGGCATTTTTTGTTCCTGGAACATACTCTGAGTGGCTGCGGTAATGACTCGTTGAACCCTTTTGCGGTATAGTAGGAGAATATATGCGTAAGGACGATCAATCGAACTCTTTCGGACTGCTCCAACGGGTGTGTGACCTTTTAGCGGTTGCATCGGCCTGGTTTATCGCCTGGGTCATTCGCTTCTATATACTACCCGGAGGCGACCCTAGTACATTCATGCAGTTTGTCCGTGTATCCCCTATTCTTTTACTCATTAATCTCATAACCTTCACCAGGAACAATCTCTACCATACCAGCCGTTACTACTCATGGTACCGGGAAGTGACAGCAACGATCAAAGCTGTCGCCGAAGGTTTTGCCATATTCTTTGTCATACTGTATTTCATGAGTATCCTGCGGATGTCCAGAATCACCTTTGCGCTCTACGGCGTCATTGTCATCATGACCGCAGTCGTAACCCGGCTCCTGGTCCGCCGGGCACTGATGGCGTTGCGATCAAAAGGTCAAAATATGCGCAATGTCCTGCTCATCGGCCATGGGCCTCGGATAGAATCCTATGCCCGGACCCTTTCTTACATTCCCCAGGCGGGCATAAAAATTACAGGATGGGTGGACTCAGGCGGACTGGCAGAAAAATTCGGCGTAGCTGCCCATGCACAGGAAACCCTCAAACACGTGGATGATGGAGAATGGGACGCCGCGATAGTAGGATACCCGTCAGGAGAATTCGCAAAGATTACCCCCGTTCTAAACGAACTGAATCAATCGCATATCAAAACCGTCATGATACCCGACCTGCAGTACGACTTCCTCGGCTACAGGATACAGGAATTTGAAGGTATTCCCCTTATAGAGATCAACGAACCGGGGTTGTCGCTGTTCCAACGAACAATAAAACGTACATTCGACATTATCGGCAGCATGGTCGGGCTCGTTTTACTGTCTCCCGTGTTTGTCCTGGTTGCTCTTTTAGTGAAACTCACCTCCCGCGGGCCGGTTTTCTACGGACAGGAACGGATGAGCATAGACGGAAAACTTTTTACCATGTGGAAATTCCGGTCCATGAAACTGGACGCAGAGAGCGGATCCGGCGCGCAGTGGGCCACAAAGGACGATAACAGAAAAACCCTCATCGGCGGGCTCTTAAGAAAAACGAGCCTGGACGAGATTCCCCAGTTCTGGAATGTATTGAAAGGGGAGATGAGTATTGTGGGGCCCCGGCCTGAACGCCCTGTGTTCATTGAACAGTTCAAGGGTCAAATTCCCGCCTATATGCTCAGGCACAGAATGAAAGCCGGTGTAACAGGATGGGCCCAGGTAAACGGCTGGAGGGGAAACACGAGTCTGGAAAAGCGGATAGAGTTTGACCTGTATTACATAAAACACTGGAGCCTCGGGTTCGATGTCCTGATCATACTGCTTACCTTTGTAAAAGGGTTTGTAAACCCGAACGCCTATTAATCCGCGTAACAGCAGGAAAAAAACATGAAAATACTGTTTATCATCACCCGCGGCGATCTCGTTGGCGGTGCCCAGATACATGTCAGGGATATGTCGATCGCCCTCCGCGCGGCAGGCCACCACCCATGGGTTCTTGTGGGTAGCGCCGGCGATTTTACCCGGCAGCTGGCGGAGGCGGATATCGGATGGGAACTCGTGCCCAACCTGAAACGGCAGATTCATCCAATTCATGACATAATCGCCATTGGCAACATCAGGAAGGCAATACGGCGGCATAACCCCGACCTCGTATCCACCCACACAGCCAAGGCCGGAATGGTCGGCAGGATAGCCGCGGTGCTGGAAAAACGGCCGGTTCTGTTTACCGCCCACGGCTGGCAGTTTGCCGACGGTATTCCCTTATCCCAGGCCCTCCCTGTGTTATGGATTGAGCGGTTTTTATCACCCCTTACCAGGAGAATCATCACTGTAAGTGAATACGACTATACCCTGGCGCTGCGAAAAAAGGCCGCACCGGAAAAACGCATGGCCGTGATTCACAACGGCCTTCCGGATGTCCGGACTGCCTCCCGGCCAAAAGAAGAAACATCGGGCCACACACCACGGCTGGTAATGATCGCCCGGTTTCAACCCCAGAAAGACCACTTGACCCTCTTGAGGGCCCTTAAGCAAATTTTTGAACCTGACTGGGAACTGGACCTTGTCTCTGACGGCCCGGATCTGGAAATAATCAAGGGGGAAGTGAAAAGTGTCGGTTTGGAAAAAAAAGTGCATTTTTTGGGACAGAGGAGCGATATTGAGGAGATTCTGGGCGGGTCGGATATTTTTGTTCTGGCAAGCCATTGGGAAGGGTTCCCCAGGAGCATCATCGAGGCTATGCGGGCGTCCCTGCCGGTGGTGTGTACCGACGTAGGCGGCTGCAGGGAATCGGTGGTTCACGGAAAAACAGGTTTTTTGGTTAAGGAAAAAGATGAGCAGGATCTTGCACAGGCCATACGAACGCTTTTGCAGGATCCGGAGACAGCCCGCACAATGGGCCAGGCCGGAAGGAAGAGATACGAAGAGTACTTTACTTTTAAAATAATGTTTTACAAGACCCTGGAGGTCTACAAAGAAGTCACCGGTTTATGACCGGTCCTTTATTTCATTCCTGTAATAATCAATATACGCCGTAACCCCGTCTTTGAATGAGGTGGAAGGCCGGTAGCCAAAGGTTTCCTGTGCTTTGGAAATATCCGCAAAGGTCCGCTGGACATCCCCTGGCTGAAGGGGAAGCATTTTCTTGACGGCTTTTTTACCAAGGCTGTCTTCGATACATGAGAGCATTTCAGTCAGGGATATAGTCTGGCTTTCTCCCAAATTGAACACATCATAGGTACCGGGCTTTTGCTGTGCAATCCAGGCCGCACACTTGGTAATACCGTCAATAATGTCATCTATATAGGTATAGTCCCTTTCGGTAGAACCGTCTCCGTAAAACGGGACCTCCTCTCCTTGATCTATGAGACGGGTAAACTTGGCTATGGCAAGGTCCGGCCGCTGCCGTCTTCCGTATACGGTAAAAAAACGGAGTGCCGCGATATTCATGTGATGCAGGTGTGCATAAGTGTGGCACAGCAGTTCACATGCTTTTTTTGTGGCGGCATAAGGGGATATGGGATGATCGACAAAATCCGTTTCCCTGAAAGGCACTGTTTTATTGTTCCCGTACACCGACGAAGATGAGGCAAATACCATGTAGGGAATTCCGAAATTTTTCATGGCCTCGAGAATGACCATGGTTCCCGTTATATTGGTATCCACATACGAAAGGGGCTGTTCCAGTGACGGGCGAACCCCTGCCCTGGCCGCCAGGTGGATAATCAAGTCAGGCTTTTTTGCACAAACTTCGTCGATAAACCGCTTATCGGTAATATCTCCTTCACATAATTCAAAGTTTTCCATCGACCGGAGTCTGTACAGATTCTTTTCCTTCACACTCCGCGGATAATAGCTGTCAAAATTATCTACTCCAATAACCTGATGATCCTCAGCAAGTACCTCACACAGATTCGATCCGATAAATCCGGCCGCGCCGGTGACTATGACTGTCATACACATTCATCCTTATTTAGTGATATATTCAGATATAACCGCAAGAGATTCCGGAGGAAAGATGCCTTTTAAGCGATGTGTACTATTACCAGTTTTTTTCTGTTTCATCAATGTGTCTTTTTTTGGAGCACCGGTAGATGATTACCTGACATTTCTATCCATAGAAGACAAAACGCAGCTTTTGGAAAAACAGGAGCTGGTAGTATATGGGGAGGGGACACCGGTATTCAATCTGCTGCCCGATACTGCTCTGTCGGATAAGATTCGGCAGGAGTTCGACGAGTTTGATGCAAATGTGAACGATGAGGCTCTGTTCCTGCTGCCATTAATGAACCAAGAAAATTCAATAGACCATATATACCGTAAATTACGGAACGTAAACACGCTTTCCGGCATACAGTACCATTCAAACCACTACCGGGAATGGAAAATTCTCTTTGACAATGTGTTTGAAGCGGAAAAAGTGGGTTCCGATACCGCCTTGGAATTTTCTTCTAAAGGCACTGTTCCGCATGAGGAGCGTATCATCATCCATTTGGAAGATGTCAATTTCGGGAGCAGCTATTATGAGGCGGTGTACTTCAATTCTGATTCCGCAGCAGGTTTCGGCCTGAAAAACCTCACAAGCCTCCGGTACAAGCTTATTCCCCTCATTGGCAAAGGGAAGGTCCGCTTCCAGATGCTCATGATTCCGACCGACGAATACCTCCTGGTCTACGGCGTGGTCGGAGTAAAGGCCGGTTCTCTCATCCAGGAAGTCATTCACCTCCCGTCATCTTTCTACACACGTTTGAAAGCCTTACGGAACTGGTTTTCTGCGCAAATTTATCAATAGACAACAAAAAATTCTTTAGTGCCTGCATAATCAAACCCTAACAGAGGGCTGGCATCTTTCTTTGTATGGCCCGGAAGAAACACTGGATTATAATTGCAATTATGCTGGCCTTCGGCCGTCTCTGGTCTCAGGAAGCGGCATTCCGTCCCCTCCTCGTTGAAAGCAGCTCGTCTGCCTACGAGATTCAGGAAACAGACCTGTTACTTAAGGGACAGCTGCCGTTGTATTACGAAAGGCCTCTGTCCTGGGCAGAGTTTTCTACACCAGTGCAGACACCGCGGGCTTTTGCCCTGCCTTTTACCGCGTCTTACTTTTTATATGATGTATCGGCTGTTACCGCCCTGACCCTTGGAACTCTCGCGCCGGAATATGCGCCCAGATTAATGCGGGAGTTCACCTACGCAGAAGACGGCCTGGCAGACACCGACGGCGACTCAATCCCTGATACTCAACAGAGTGGCTCCAATTACGGCACAGTCTGGGGTTTTCTGGGCAGCACAAAAAAAATGACATCCTACGCATCCTGTTATGAAACCTGGCAGCTTCCCTCTGTCCTGACTCTCAACACGGCAGTCACCGCAGGACCTTTCTGCCTGCATTACAGGCAGGACATACGGGGAGCATACTCTTATTACGCAGAAGACCGGGACATGACAAACATCCCGGCATCTGCCGATGGACTAGACGTGAATTTCCCCTACAGGGCGTACATCAACTACTACAGCAGACTTTTCGAAGCGTCCCTCGGCCGCGACAGTCTGCACAGCGGACCGGGACGCCACAGCCTGACACTCAACGAACGAATCCCGTACTACGATTACCTGCGATTCAGGATTAAAACCGGCATGATAAACCACACGACCTGGCTCATACGCCTGAATCCGGTCCTGTCTTCCGGTGAAATGCAGTACATTAATTACCTGTACGATAACTGGGAGGCAGGTTCTTTTACCGAGCCCAACGCTTCCTGGAATCCCAGGATCTTCGATCAGTCAAAGCATTATATTGTCAGCAAACTGGGCATTCACCCGCAACCGTGGCTGCATATCGACCTCAGCCAGATCCATCTGGTCGGCGGCCGGGTTCCCCAATTGCCGGACTTCAATCCATTGATGGTGTACCACAACCTGTATGAGGAGGGACAATACAGTGTCCCCATCAGCATAGCCGCCGCCCTGCTTCCGCTGCCGGGCCTGAAAATCTATGGGGAAGTACTTATCTACGACCTTGAATTCGGCAACGAACTCGCAAGCAGTAATTCCACCAACCCCAATGCCCTGGCTTTTCAGGCGGGCTTCAGTTATGCGCTGCGGCCAGGATACACGGGAAAGGGCACTCTTCGGTTTGATGCAGAATGGAATTACGCAATGCCGTGGGTGTATGCAGAGGAATCCAGCTACCGGAACATGAGCTCCCGCATGGTGTTTACCGACCCCTACCGGGGCCGGAAATGGGTAGACTTCCCCCTGGGGTTCCACCGCGGCCCCGATTCGTTTGAACAGTACTGTGCAGTGACCTTCCGCGAAACAACCTGGGACCTGGGGTTAAGCTGGACCTTCAGCGGAAAAGGCTCGGTATATCTGGAAGAGTACGGCACCGCGTCCCCGGTAGCCCGGAAAGATGAATATAAACAGAAGGGGCTTCTTACCGAAAGGGACGGTGAACGGATTTGTTATGAGCACGACCTTCGCTTAAGCGGAAATGTCATCATGGCATTACCGGCCGGTGAACTGTCGCTCCGGGCGGAATTGGGCCTGCATGCAGCCCGCAACCTGAACCATGTCCCCGGATACGACAAGTTATACCCGGTGGGTACAGTGGAAATCGGCTACAGGTACTGACTAGTCCAGGGAGTAGGAATAGGTACAGCCGATAGTAAAGTTGAGTATGAGTTCATTGTCCCCGGAGGGCCGGAATATTTTTGTGGTATTGTTCACCTGGG
>JAFGQL010000171.1 GCA_016935695.1 Spirochaetales bacterium | reverse complement strand
GTACAGGCAAAACATGCCTCCGTCCTCACCGATCACGTCACGGTGGACTTTTCCCGGAACGAGGGCCGCGCGGATACGGGGCTCTTCTAAACGGTAGCTCAAGGTAAAAGGAATGATTCCTTCCGGATACCCGTCCAGCCGGGGTGTCTCTTCCCAGGGGTAGGCAACATCCAGGAAATACTCACCCGGAGAAAGGGGCGGCGCCGAAAGTCGGTCGATCACCAGCACTTCATTAAAGTCGTCGCTTTTGCTGAAATAATCAGCCTCATTGTAGTCGAGGATTTCGCTGCCTCTTTTGAGGTACATATCCAGATCGTAGGAAGCACCTTCTATGACCAGCTGTATGGTTGAAGCAGAGGGAGGGACCTCCAGGCGATAGGTCACATATGGGGTATTGCGGGTAGTGTCTATGACCGCGTTTACCGTTTCCCCGGGTTGAATCCGGGGATACACGGCGGCCGGAGCCTGGGGTTGAAGCTCTGCAGGCGGCAGGGCACTGCCTTCCTGGGCAATCGCCGCGGCGGTAAACAGCATGGAAATGAGCGTAATAACGGCGGTATGTTTCACCTGTATCCCCCATAAAACGAAACTGGCCTCACTATACCACGGTGTATCCGTTATTTCCATCACCGCATGGGCGGCTGTCTTTTAAAAACGCACCCGGACCCCGGCTGTCAGATAATGAAACAGGGCGAAGGTGTACACGCTGCCGCCGCCGTCGGACCCGCCTTCAAGAACCCGGTAGCCTATTCTGAAATCGGTATTCCCGCCCCGGTGGTACTGGAACGCTACAAGGACATCCTCGGCCCGGCCGAAAGGGCTCCAGAGGGCGTCACCGTCCAGCAGCAGACTGTATTCCGGAAGGAACTTCCACTGGAGGCGGAAATTGATCAGCGGAACAACCCCCAGATCGCTCCGGCGGGCATACCCCTCGTCCCCCATCAGGGAAATATCTGCGCTCCGGAGCTTGGCAGTCAGCCCGGCGGCGGCGCTCAACCGGCGGCCTTCATAAAACTGCCACTGCCAGCTCATGCGGTAGGAATCAAAGCGGTACAGCGATTCCACCTCTGCACCCTGGCTGAAAACAGTGCCCCCGAAACTCACCGGCCTGTCAAGGGTTCCGGAACCCCGGACTAAAAGAGGGGCGGCAAGCAGGGAAAAGCTGTGGCGGTCCCACAGAACAAACCCGGCCCTGACCCGTATCACCGGCACCGCCGGCCCGGGAGTGTCCCCGGAAAGAGAAATGTCGGTACCTGTTTCCGACGGAATCCGCGCGTCATTGTACCCGGTAAAGGCGGCACCGGCCTCGACATCAGTGAACATCCGGGCCGACACAAAGGACAGTCCCGAAAGTGACGGAAACAGAATCATCAACAATAACCATACACGCTTGTTCATACAGAGCCCCCCTGTCCCCTATAAGTAATCAATACTACAGGGAAAAAGCAAGTCAATTCCGCTCCTGGGGCCCTCCACTCCGCATCTGCCCCTGCCCCCTGTGTTTCGGAAAATTTGACAATTACCGCCGGGATTCGTAGAATTCATGGGGAAAACTCATACAAAGAAGGGCAGAAAGTATAAATATGAAAAAACATGATATCCGCCTGGGGTTTGTCCCCCAGAAATTCAAGGAAGGCACCCACATGTGCCTGATCTACAAGGACGACGACGAACGGAAACAGATCATTTCCCGGTACCTGGAAAGCGGAATAAAACACGGTGAAAAGGTGTCGTATTTCGCCATGAAAAAATCCAAGGAAGAACTCCTTGACGACCTGAAAAACACCGGTGTCGCCCTGGACAGGGAACGGTTCGAGGTACTGGACGCCCTTGACACCTACTGTACGGGGCGGGTATTCATTCCCGACGCCATGCTGGACAAGCTTCGCGCGTTTTACACAACATCAAAAAAAGAGGGTCATCAGTGCTGCCGGGTAAGCGGTGAAATGCACTGGGCCCTGGATCCGGTTCCCGGCGCGGAACGGATAATGGAATATGAAGCCCTGGTCAACAAGGTGGTAAAAACCCATCCTGTCACCGCCATCTGCCAGTACGACGCGAGGCTGTTTGACGGTGAAACCATTGTTGACTGCCTCAAAGTACATCCCTACATGATTGTCAACGGCCAGGTTTTGGAAAATCCTTATTATATGAGTCCTGATGAATTTCTGGCTCAGCGGTAAATAAGTGAAAGCAGACTACAGGAAGGAGCTGAGAGCGCTGGTACTTCTGAACTCGTACCAGGAGGCCATACAGCTCATACCTTTCGATAAAAAGTATGCCGATTTTATCTTCTACGGACTGTCCCAGATAGAAGGCATCCGGGATAGCAGGGTCTGTATCGGTTTTTCCAGATCTCCTTCGGGGCCTTTAATCCACAAGAAATGCCGGAACTGCACTTTTTTTTCACAGAAAGAGACGGAGAAGCAGCCTGAATGTCTGCTCTTTGACGAAAACGGTATGTCGGTCGTACCCATCCGCACGGCCCAGCGGACCTTCGGCTACATAGCATTCAAATTACAGAAAGATGCCTCCGGCAATATAGCGGGCGCCGTCAACAATTTTGCCAATTCCATCGCCATCAGCATAGAAAACCAGCGTCAAAAAGATGAGCTTGCTGCCCGAAACAGGGAACTGTCCGCCTTTAAGGACCATTTGGAAACGCTGGTATGGGAGAGGACCAGAGATCTGGAAGCCTCTCACCGGGAACTGAAAAAAACAGAAGGCTTTCTCCGCGCCATGATTGCCTGTTCGCCGGTGGCCCTGTATTCCATCGATGCCGAAGGTCTTGTCACCAGCTGGAACGAATCCGCCGAGCGGATATTCGGATGGTCAGCAGACGAGGTGATGGGAAAACCCCTGCCAATGATACCCGCGGATAAAGTCCAGGAGTACGAAGACCATATCCGGGAAGTCTTATCCGCCGGGGATTTTTTAGGCCGGGATCTATACCGCAGAAGAAAAGACGGCAGTCTGTTCCCCGTAAGCCTGTCGGTGGCACAAATCCTGGACGACAGGGGAAAGGTGATCGGAATCATGGGGGCCGCCGAGGACATTACGGAACGCAAGACCGCCAACGAAAAACTGCTCAAAACCCTCCAGGACAAGGAAACCCTGTTGCGGGAACTTAACCACCGCATCAACAACACCATGCAGATACTTACATCCATGGTGCATATCCGCGCCAGGCGGGCAGGCAGCAGGGACGTGAGCAATTTTGCCACCGACCTGAACCTGAAAATTGCCACCATGTCCCTGGTACACCAGAAACTCTACAATTCTGCCGATCTTTCCCATATTTCACTGAAGGAATACTTAGAGGACCTGGCGGTGTATATGGTAAAACAGTATCCCGGCGCGTCCAACAAAATCAGCCTCCATCTGGACCTGGAAGAAATGAATATTCTCATAGATACGGCGATCCCCTGCGGCCTGGTCATGAACGAGCTTTTGACCAACTCCCTTACCCACGGATTTCCCCCGGGATCACAAGGAGACATATTCATATCCACAAAAAGCAAACCCGACGGGACAACGGAACTTATATACCGGGACACAGGAGAAGGTGTTCCTGAACATTTCACAATACACGAAAACGGAGGGATGGGCCTCCGGCTGGTAAAGGAACTGGTGGAACACCAGATGGACGGAGCCTTTTCCTTTGAAAAAGGTGAACAGGGCCCGGTATTTACCATTGAATTTCCCGACAATCTCTACACAGTGAGGATCTGATGCACAACCAGGAACCAACCACGGTTATGATCGTGGAAGATGAAGTATTTATTGCCATGAGCCTGGAAATCCAGCTGAAAACCGCGGGCTACCATGTCTGCGGCCGTACTGCCACTGGAGAAGACGCGGTCCGGGCCGCCGAAGAGCTTTCTCCCGATGTCATTCTCATGGACATACGCCTTGCCGGACAGATAGACGGCATAGAAGCGGCCCGGAAAATCCTTGAACGCGCGCAGCCTGTCCTTATCTTCATGACCGGTTACCAGGGCCCAGAAGTGAAAAACGCCGCAATGGCGCTTAATCCCCGGGGATTCCTCATCAAGCCGGTCACCATCGGCGACATTGAATCCCTTTTAATGGAAAGTATGTAAACGAAGGGCTTTTAAAAGCAGGTCCTGTCATCATTCCCGCTCCGACACTTGCCCAAATGCAGGGCTTGCTCTATACCATTGAGCTATGAACACGAAAAACACCACCGATTCAATACCCTCATGGGATCTCTCTGACCTGTACCCGGGATTCTCCAGTCCTGAATACCTCCGGGACAGCCAAATGCTCCGCGACAGCATCAGCAGTTTGCAGACCCGGTCGGCGGAAGGGTTTCAGTCCCCCGAGGACCTCCTCGAGGCCCTGACCTTATATGAAACCGTCTCATCCCTGTATGAAAACCTCCAGTCCTTTGCCTATGCCCGGTATTCAGTGAACACCGCCGACCCGGAAGCCCGGGCTGAACTGGGTAAACTGGAAGAAACAGACCCGCCCCTGTCCCAGGCCCTTACCTTTTTCAGAAACAGCCTGGCCCGGACGGCAGGTTCCCTGAACGAGTGGACTGCACGGGAAGAAAAGTTACAGAACTACGCCTTTTTCCTGGAACAGCAGCTCGTACTCCAATCCCACCAGATGTCACCGGAGCTGGAGCACCTGGCGGCAGACCTCTCGCGAAGCGGCGGGGAGGCCTGGAGCCGTCTGCAGCAGACTGTGTCATCCAGGCTGTCCGGTCTCTGGACCCACCCCGTTACCGGTGTAGCCCAGGAAAAAACCGTGACCGAACTGCGGGCCCTGGCCTTTGATCCGGACAGACAGGTGCGTAAAAGCGCATGGGAGCAGGAACTGAAACTGTGGCAACAGGTGGAAATACCCATGGCGGCGGCCCTCAACGGAGTAAAGGGAACGGCCCTTACACTGGCCGGACGCCGGAACTGGAACAGTCCCCTGGAAAAGGCCGTTTTCCAGAGCAGGCTTTCACAAACAGCCCTTGAAGCAATGATAGCCGCCATGGAAAGTTCACTCCCCCGGTTCCGCGCCTACTTCAGGAAGAAGGCACAGTACCTGGGCATCGGCGCCTGCGCCTTCTTTGACATATTTGCACCCGTACCTTCCAGGGAAACGCCGAAAACCTGGACGTATGAAGAAGCCAGGGAGTTTATATGCGGGAATTTCAGGGAGTTTTCCCCGGAAATGGGGGCATTCGCCGAACACGCCTTTGCCCGGAACTGGATTGACGCAAAGCCTGCCAGCGGTAAGGTAGGCGGCGCTTACTGCACCTCATTTCCTGTGGCGAAAGAGTCGCGGATTCTTGCGAACTTTTCCGGCTCCTATTCAGATGTAGGCACCCTGGCCCACGAACTGGGCCACGCCTATCATCATCATGTCCTTAAAGACGCCCTCCAGACCCAGCGGGAATATCCAATGACCCTCGCGGAGACAGCCTCCATCTTTTGCGAAACAGTGGTATTTCACCGGGCAGTGGAACTGCCCGGAAGCGACGCCCTTCTTTTGGCCGAGTCCTTCATTCAGGACTGCGCCCAGGTGATCGTGGACATTCTGTCCCGCTATTACTTCGAGAAAGCCGTCTTCACGCGCCGGAAAGAGACTGAACTGTCCGCCGAAGATCTGTGCCGCCTCATGACCGAAGCCCAGCAAAAGACCTACGGCGACGGCCTGGACAGCGCATTTTTACACCCGTATATGTGGGCGGTAAAAGGACATTATTACAGCCCATCCCTGGGTTTTTACAATTTTCCCTACGCCTTCGGTCTTTTGTTCGGCCTCGGCCTGTACGAAACCTATAAAAAGGAAGGAAGCCGCTTTGCCGGAACCTACCGGACTCTTTTGTCCCGCACAGGAACCACCGACGCCGTCAGTCTGTGCCGGGAAGCAGGGTTTGACATAGAAACCGAAAACTTCTGGCGTACAAGCCTCGGCGCCGTGTACTGCTGGATCGACCGGTTTATCGACGGCATGAGCTGAAAAAATTTTTCTGTTACCCGCTGCGACGCCCTGCGACGCCCCGGATGTAGGCCCGGTCTTCTTCCTCCATGCCGTAGAGGTCGAACACCGCGTCATCAACCTCGGTTTCCGGCCTTTCACCGGCGCATACCATGCGCGAAAGCCGGTCCAGTGACTCTGCCGTTGATCCATCCAGAAGAGGAAAGGGCAGCTGTTCCAGGTCGCCTTTCAGGACCTTCACGCCGTGGAAGCGCTTTCTGTACACATAGGCGTACAGCGCCGAGTTGAGGAAACCCGCCACTGCATAGACCGACAGCCCCTCAATTTCGGGTATGAGGATATTGGCGCTGTTCAGGGTCCACACCCCTTCGGTATCCACAACAGCGACGGGTTCTTTGGCAATGAACCGGTACAGTATTTTGGGCTGTTCCCGGTACAGACCGGGGCCTGCCGCCTGCTGGAAGGACGAAAGGGACTTGTCGGTACAGAGGCGGGGAGCCGCCAGGCGGTACCGTTTCAGTTCCTGTCCCGTATACACAGGCCTGCCTTGTGCATCATCACCGGGCTTCAGCGGCCGCAGCATGGCATTGTTATCGCCGGTTACGATGCCCAGGGCCCAGCGGGCCCTGTTCTTGAGGGTTACATGGGGCAGGGCATACACACGGCTCAGGAGCCCTTCGTCCCGGGGAGAAACCCGCAGATCAAATACACAATGGGGATTCCCGCGAAACCGCCTGGGAGAAACACGGTACGCATCACCTTGCAAACGGACCTCAATATCCGGGCTGTTGTCTTCAGACCTCTCCCGTTTCTCAAATACGCCGTGAACTGCCGATGAAAACACCCGGGAAAACCGCTTGCCGAGACCGGTGAGTTCGCGGATGCACATCCGGTCAAGCAGGAAAGACCGGACATCTGCGTGGGTCCGGACGGAGAGGAGGGATTCAGGCATGAGTACCGAAAGGACACCGCCGCTTTTCAAGAGTCCGCAGCCCTGTACCAGAAAAAGGGAACACAGCTCGCCTGATCTGATTTCGGGGAACAGTTTCTGAAAGGCCTTCCGCCGCTGTAAGGGGTACCGGGCGCCCCAGGGTGGATTGGTGGCAATGAGGTCAAAGCCGCCATTTTCCCGTATGAGCGCGGAAACGGATTCCGGAATCTGGCCGTCTCCGGTTCCCGAGGCAAGAGGCCGCTTCCGGGGGATGCCCAGGGTGTCAAGACAGAATACCTGGGGCATGAAATCGGTACCCGGAAAGGCCAGAAACAGGTTTACCCGGGCAGTGAGTACCGCAGTCCTGTCGGTATCCCACCCGTACACATCGCCGTGAAGGAAACCGGCCCGGGCAAAAGCGCAAAGAAACTGGCCCGATCCGCAGCAGGGATCCAGGGCCGCAAGGCCCGGACGCCCGCCAAAGGGCAGAACAAGGGAGTCGGCCAGGTCCATCGGGGTATAGTAGCTGCCCGCGCCGGACTTATGCCCTTCCTGTAACAGGGACTGGTACAGGCCGCCCAAAATATCATCGGATTCATGGACCTTTCCCAAAAACCTGGCGCCAAGAACCGGACCCCACTCCTCTTTCCGCAGCGCATACTCGGACTCGAAGGCCTCGTCATACCAGCTTTCCATTGTGCCTGAAATACCCCGTCGGGAAAACGACCAGGCCCGGGGATCAAGACAGCCTGTTTCCAGAGGCCCTGCGCTTATGACCTTGCCTCGGGACAGCACCATTACCGCGGCCAGGAACATGGCGCCGTGAACAGAAACCCTGCCGCCGGCGGTTAACTCCCGGAACAGGGCCACCATCTGTCCCGGAACATCCGCGTATTCGCCGGGAACAAAGCGCCGGGAGGAAGCAGTCTTGTTGGCCCTGGCTCCCAGGCGGGGAAGGCTTCCGGCGGCGATGAGGTCCTTCACTTTTTCAACCTCATCCCCCATGAGCCTGCCGTCTTTTCCGGAAAGAAGCCCCCTTTGTATCCAGTTCGCCACCGTTGCCCGGGAAACGCCAAGACGCTGTGCCGCTTCAGCTCGGGAGATCATTACATCCATAGCCGTCATACTACCATATCCGCCGTGTCTTACCCATGCCATTCGGCTATTGTAGCAGGGCAAAAAAAACTTGTATGATACCTCACCTTTCGTATAATGGACGAATGGTAAGGGCGGTTTGTGAAAACATCTGCCTGTTGAAGGATTGAAGGAGGGTGTATCGCATGGCAAAAAACGTCGGTATCATATCAGCAGGGGCCTGGGGCACCGCAATAGGGAAAATTCTGGGAGAGCAGGGACACCAGGTCACCATGTGGGACTATATGCCTGATGTGGTACAGGACATCAACGGGCACCACCAGAATTCACGGTATCTTTTGGGAATAGACCTCCCTCCATCAGTCCGCGCGACCGGAGACATCACCGAAGCGGCCGACGGAATGGATTACCTTATCATTTCAACACCGTCACTGTATGTCATTAATGTTATCAAACGACTGATTACCGTTCCGTCGATCATGGAAGGAAAGACCCAGATTGCGGTCCTTGCAAAGGGGTTCATTCCGTCGGAATCGGGGCCGAAGTTCATTGTGGAATCCATAGAAAACTACCTGCCCGGGTTTTACCAGGGAAAGGTGGTGTATATTTCCGGCCCCAGCCATGCCGAAGAAGTCTCCCGGGGTAAACTCACCGGACTCATCAGCGCCTGTCCCTACGGAAAAAACGCCATTTTATTCCGGGAACTCCTGAACAGCCCTACCCTCCTGGTTTTCTCATCCCTGGACATCCGGGGGGTACAGACCGCCGCCGCCGTCAAAAACGTGGTCGCCATCGCCTTCGGTATGCTCGACGCCCTCATGGAACTGTCGGAGAATTTCGGCGATAACACCGAATCCCTTCTTTTGGCGGCCGGACTTAACGAAATAATGAGTCTGGGCATGGCCATCGGGGCCACCCACCCCCAGACGTTCACCTCCATTGCCGGGGTCGGCGACCTGGATGTCACCTGCCGCAGCCACCACGGGAGGAACCGGCGGTTCGGCCGCGAAATAGTCCAGGACAAAAAGCTGGAACCCTTTTCCGATATTGCCGACCTGATTACCAACATCGACAAGATCGGCTACCTCCCCGAAGGAGCGGCTGCCGCGGTCCATGTGATGTCCTTCATAGAGAAATACCGTCTGAAACTTCCCATCTGTTCTACCGTGTTCAAGGTGCTCAACCGGGAGCTGGAACCCCTCAACGCAGTCCAGGAAATGCTTAAAAGCATTACAGGCCTGTCATTTATAGACGCCCAGGGCACAGTGTAACAGTATTCCCCAGGGATAAGCATGGGAATCACAGGGGTAAAACCCTTCGCATTCACCCCTGTAAGCCGTTATACTCATAATCATGAACATGGAAATATGGATAAACGCCTTTCTCGCCCTTTTTGCCATTTTAAGTCCTGTGGGCATCATCCCCATTTATGCCGACCTTACCGAAGACCTGGACAAGAAAAGCCGCTTCGCCGTGTTCAATACCGCTGTCCTTACGGGATTCGTCACTCTCGTGGTATTCACCTTTACCGGCAGGTGGGTCATGAGCCGGGTGTTCCAGATAGATATTCTTGAATTCCGCATAGCCGGCGGCATCCTCCTGACAGTTCTGTCGGTGAAACACATTGTCCTTTCCGATAAAAAAGAAGTCCGCATGCCCAACAAGGAAACAGCCCGTCAGCAGGCCATGGAAATCGGCGTGGTCCCCATGGCGGTACCCCTCCTGGTAGGTCCCGGCTCCATTGTCACCGGAATACTGCTTCTGGACAGGGACGGCCCGGCAGTCACCATTACGGTTCTTGTGGCGGTTTTTCTGGTATGCTGGATCATGTTTCAACTGACACCATGGATCAGCCGGATCATGGGCAAAATCGGCCGGATGGTTATTTCCCGGGTCCTGTGGATTTTCCTGTGCGCCATCGGAGTGCATTTCCTGCTGTCGGGAATTCGTGAAACCTTCGGTATCTGAATACACCAGTAAAACTTAAGCCCCCCTGTTTTTTACCTGTTTTTCGTTGACGCGGGGGAGCGGGCTTATTACACTGATAAAAGTTCCTTCCGGCAGGCTTTGGGCCTAACAACCATGGAAAGGATGAAACCAGGAAATATAGGAGATGAACCATGAAGAATACTGCTCTTGTTACCCTGCTGAGTATCCTGATGCTGCTGACCGCGGCAGGCTGTTCGGCGCCGTCAGACACTATCATTATTGCCACCGACGCCACCTGGCCGCCGATGGAATATGTAAACGCCGACAAGGAAATCGTCGGTTTCGATATAGACCTGATGAAAGCCGCGGCCAAAGCCGGCGGATTTGAAGTCGAATTCAGAAATACCGCCTGGGACGGCATCTTCGCCGGCCTCGCCAACGGCTCCTACGACGCGGTTATATCATCGGTCACCATTACCGAAGAGCGTAAAGCCACCATGGATTTTTCCGTCCCCTATATCAATGCCGGACAGGTCCTCATTGTCACCAATGAAACAGCGCAACAGGGAGTCACTGCCCTGGATCAGCTCAAAGGCCAGTCGGTTGGGGCCCAGATCGGTACCACCGGCGCTTTTGAAATAGAAAAAGTGGACGGTGTACGGCTGGAAACCTATGACGAACTCGGTCTGGCGGTAGAAGCCCTGGCCCAGGGAAGAATAGCCGGTGTCGTAGCCGACACGCCGATAGCCGCGGATTACGTCCTTCAGAACGACACCTACAGAGGAAAACTCAAAATCGTTGGCGATTCCTTTACCGAGGAATTCTACGGAGTAGCAGGAAAAAAGGGTAATTCAGCGGTCCTGAATAAGATTAATGCGGGCCTGGAAAAAGTCCTCACCACACCTGCTTACGACGAGATCATGAACACGTGGCTGAGATAAAAGACACGCGTCCGGTCATCGGCGTCTCTGACGGGGCGCTGATACCCGACCAGGGGGAAACATCCATTTTTTCCGCCTGGAATCTCGCTTTTTTCGGTGCCCTTGCCATCCTTGTCATTCTACCCCTTGTCAAACCCGATCCCTACTGGCTGATCATGACCTACATTCCCGACGGCATCCTCCGCACCTTCCAGGTTACCGTCATTTCCATCGTCCTGGCCCTTTTTATAGGACTGTTCGCAGGACTGGGCCGTATCAGCCGTAACGTTGTCATCAACCGCATCGCCACCATCTATGTGGAGGTCATCCGGGGCATTCCCCTCCTGGTCCAGTTGTTCTATATATACTTCGCTCTTGGCAAATTCCTCCGGCTGCCGCCCCTTACCTCGGCAATAACCGCCATGGGTATCTGTTACGGCGCCTACATGGGAGAAATCTTCCGGGCGGGTATCCAGGCAATACCAAAAGGCCAGATGGAGGCAGCTCTGGCGTTGGGACTGTCCAGGACCCAGGCATTGCGGAAAGTGATACTTCCTCAGACACTGAAAATCATCCTGCCCCCGGTGGGCAACGAGTTCATTGCCCTTTTGAAAGACTCAAGCCTTGTGTCTATCATCGCGGTGTCGGACCTTTTGCGACGCAGCAGGGAATTCGCCTCCCACAGTTTCCAGTATTTCGAAAGCTACACGGTAGTCGCCCTTGTATACCTGGTCATTACCCTGTTTCTTTCAAAAATCGTCGCCACTATCGAAAGAAGGATGGATACCAATGCGTCCTAGGGTAAGCATAGAAAACGCCACAAAAACCTTTCACAAGGTGGAAGCTCTCAAAGGAGCCAGTCTCGAGGTACAGCCCGGAGAAGTGGTATTGATTATCGGTCCGTCAGGAAGCGGAAAAAGCACCCTGCTGCGCAGCGTCAACCGTCTGGAAACCCTCACAAGCGGGCGCATCTGGATAGACGACGAAGAAGTAACCGACCACCGGGCGGACATACGTCATATCCGGGAAGAAGTAGGCATGGTATTCCAGAGCTTCAACCTCTTCCCCCACCTTTCAGTGCTGGACAACATCACCATGGCGCCCCGTACCGTAAAAAGGACCCCAAAAACCGCCTCCGAAACCGCCGCCAGGGAACTGCTGAAGAAAGTCGGTCTTGCCGACAAGGAAGCAGCGTATCCGGGTCAGCTGTCCGGCGGACAGCAGCAGCGGGTTGCCATAGCCCGGGCCCTGGCCATGAACCCCAAGGTCATGCTCTTCGACGAACCCACCTCCGCCCTGGACCCCGAGATGATCAAGGAGGTCCTGGATGTCATGCTCGACCTGGCCAAAGACGGCATGACCATGCTGGTAGTGTCCCATGAAATGGGGTTCGCCCGGGCCGCAGCCGACAAGGTGGTCTTCATGGACGCGGGAGAAATCATTGAAACCGGCCCTCCCCTCCAGGTATTCGAAACACCAAAGGAAGACCGTACAAAACGGTTTTTAGAGCATAT
>JAFGQL010000170.1 GCA_016935695.1 Spirochaetales bacterium | reverse complement strand
GTTTTCTTCCATCAGCAATAACCACATGACAACCAGCCCTTCCGGCTATTTTTGCCGCTGCGATTTTTGTTTTCATCCCGCCGGTGGAAAAAACGCTTCCCTTTGATCCGGCAGCCTCTTCAATTTCCCTGGTAATCTCGGTCAGACTCATAATCGGCTGGCCATCGTTGTGCTCTTTCGGATTCTTTGTGTAGAGGGCATCGATGTCGGTAAGCAGAATGAGCATACCGGCATCCATTTTGGACGCAATATACGCGCTAAGCCGGTCATTATCCCCGAATGCGTTACCAATTTCGCTGGTCGAGATGCAGTCGTTTTCATTTATGATCGGTACAACATGAAGTTTAAGAAGGGTATCCATGGAATTCCGAAGATTCAGAAATGTGTGGCGATTGCTTAAAATCTCGCTGGTTAAAAGCACCTGGCTGATGATTATGCCCCTCTTTTTGAATGCCTCCCTGTACGCATGCATCAGAAGAGGCTGCCCTATGGCCGCGCAGGCCTGACGCATAGGTATCTCTTTTACACTACTTGGTATGCCCAGCTCTTTTGCTCCCATACCAATAGCTCCGGACGACACCAGAATTACCTGTAATGATTGTGCGCGGAGATCCTGAATTTGCCCGGCTATCGATTCTATGAAAGCCCTGTCTATCGACTCGGCATCCGAAAGTATGTTGGTTCCGACTTTAACGACAATCCGTTTTATGTGTGAAAAATCTCTCTTCATTCGTGCCTACATAATCCGCGTATGTTTGTATGCCTTCCCGTGGGAGCCTGCGTAATCAGCGACAATCTGACCTGATCCGAACATTTTCCATTTGTAAATAACAAGACCGTCAAGCCCGACAGGACCACGGGCGTGTATCTTTGAAGTACTGACTCCTATCTCCGCGCCAAGGCCGTAACGGTAACCGTCGGAAAACCTGGTACTGCAATTCCAGAATACATCTGCTGAATCCACAAGATTCATGAATTTTTCTGCTGCATCCCTGTTCGCCGTTACAATTGCGTCTGTGTGTCCTGATCCGAAGGTGTTTATATGTTCAATTGCTTCGTCCAGGGAACCCACAATGCGTATGGAAAGCCTGTAATCCAGGTACTCTTCCACCCAATCCTTTTCAGTCGCCCTGACGGCGTCTATGATGGCGCAGGTTTCCTTACAGCCGATAAGTTCTACTTCAGGAATTGCGCGCTCAAGGGCCGGAAGAACCGTTTGAGCAATATCACGGTGAACCAGGAGTGTTTCTGCGGCGTTGCATACGGCCACATACTGGGTTTTTGAATCCCTGGTTATTTTTACAGCCATTTCCGGATCCGCATCTGCATCGACATACACGTGGCAAATTCCGTCTGCATGACCCAGTACAGGGATGCGGCTGTTATCCATGATGTACCTTACGAATTCATTAGAGCCCCTGGGAATAAGCAGATCGATATATTTGTCTAAAGCCAGCATTTCCGCAACCTCATCCCGGGTTTCAACCAGATGTATCCAGCCTGAAGGCAGGCCTGCATTGTTTCCGGCCTCGGTAATCAGATCCACCAACACCTGGTTTGTCCGCACCGCTTCCTTTCCGCCTTTCAGCATTATACAGTTCCCGCTTTTAAGGCACAGGGTCGCGATTTGTACCAGAGCATCAGGCCGGCTTTCAAATATCATCCCGATTACGCCGATAGCCGTGGTGACCCTGTGAAGCTCAAGACCGTCATCCAGCAGAGTTTTTCCAATAGTTCTGTTACAAGGATCTTCAAGGGCAATCGTACTTTCTATACCTTTAAGGATATCAGCAAGTTTTTCTTCCTGAAAACCCAGACGCTTCAACAGGGGTTTTGCAAGCTGTTCAGACCTGGCCTGTTCAAGGTCTTCCCTGTTTGCTTTAAAAATACGTTCCTGCTCCTTTTGCAGCAGTGTCTGTATATGCCGTAGCGCATTATTTTTTTGCTCCTTGGTCAAGGATGACAAAAGGGGCGCTACATGTTTTGCGTTTTTTGCTTTTTCCTGAATTGTCATGCTATTCCTTTCACTGCCTGTGCCAGTGTTTCCGCCCAGGCCTTTGTATCCTGCTCAAGCCTGCCTGCAAGTTCATCTACTTTCAATGACGGAACCAGCAATCGCGCGCCGAGGCTGACCAGTTTTGCCTGTAAAATTTCCACTGCTTCGCAAAATCGCGGAAACCGGGAATTGCCGGGCCCAAAGACCGCGGCGAAGGTCCCCTGCAGGTCAAGCTCATCCATTCTTCTTTCAAAATCTACAAAATCAATCTGCAGATCACCGTCGGACCAGGTAGAAGACCCCAGGATGTTAATCCGGTGTGCCGGGAGGTCTCCGGGCTGCGCCTCGAACACATTTTTCACCTTTACTTCACTGCCATGATCCATAAGTGTCTGACCGATTATGTTCGCCATAATTTTGGTCGTGCCCCGCTTGGTTCCATAGATTAGCTGTACAGTGTCGTTCATACCTGAGATATTACAACTGATACGCACCGTTCATCAAGCGCAACAGTTTCCTCTTGAATGTTGTAAGCACTTCACAAAACCGTGAGAAATGAGTAGCTTGCCTTATAACAGGAGCCTGCGGTAATGACTGTCCCAAAATTACTGGCCCCCTCGGGAGACCTTCTTTCTGCAAAAGCTGCATTGTATGCCGGTGCCGATGAACTGTACCTCGGGCTTAACCAATTCAATGCACGGCGTAGTGCAAAACAGATCAGCAGAGACGACCTCGCCGAGGTTGTACTCCTTGCCCGTGAAGCACACGCCCGGGTATTTCTCACCCTGAATGTGCTCGTCACCGAACAGGAATTTACAGACGCTGTAGAACTGCTGGCAGAGGCCGTGTCCCTCGGTGTCGACGGGGTCATTCTCCAGGATTTCGGCCTTTTCCCCATTGTCTGCCGCTTGTTTCCGTCCTGCGAAATCCATACCTCCACACAAATGACAGTATCCGATATCCTGCGCTCTGAATTGGTTGCCGCCCTTGGCGCGGCGCGGATAAATCTGGCCCGGGAGTTGTCATTGAATGAAATTACAGAGATTACTTCATTCTGCCGTGAAAAAGGTGTTGGTACAGAAGTGTTCATTCACGGCGCGTACTGCTTCAGCTTCTCTGGGCAATGTTACATGAGTTCATTTATGGGAGGGCAAAGCGGGAACCGTGGATCCTGTTTTCAACCATGCCGGAGGGCGTATCATCTCCCCGGCTGTCCTGCCTTCGAGCATTTAAGCCTTAAGGACAACAACGCACTGGAAGTGGCACAGGACCTCGCTGCGACAGGAACACAGTCCCTCAAGATTGAAGGCCGCCTTAAGGATTATTTTTACGTGTTTGAAACGGTTCATGCCTGGCGTTTGACCCTGGATGCCCTCTCTGCCGGCAGACCCCACACAGCCCATGATCTTTCTCATGTTTTTAACAGGAATTTTGACCACGGGTACCTTTCCTCCCGGGTGGGCCCGGGAATGAGGAGCGGAAACCCTTACGATCGCTCAGTCATCATTGCCGGAAAAATACTATCCTACCATGCAGACAAGAAACTCGTTACCATTGATTCCCGGGGAAAACTGCCGCCGTTTCCCTGGGACATTATTATCATCGGTTCCGACAAACGTTTTATCTGCCACGGCGTTATTGATGAGGAATATTCAAAGGGACAGTATTTCCTTCAGATAGAAGGGAAACTGCTGGGCAGGATAGAAGCTGGTCACGTGCTTGGAATCAGGAAAGGGCGCCGGGAACGACTTTCTTTACTGGAAGCACTAAACACCTATGTCCCACAGAAAAAGGAACTGAACATACAGCTGAGCGGGTCTGCCGGCGAGCCGCTGAAGGCTGTTTTTTCCTGCAGCGGTCAATACGCAGAAATTGAGTCCGGTAACATTCTGAAGAAAGCAGTCTCATCACCGCTTTCTCTTGAAGGTGTCACAAAGCAGCTGGAACGTTTTGGCGACAGCATTTACCGCCTTTCCGGTATTGAATGGAATGTTACCGGCCAGGTGTTTTTGCCTGTCTCACAGCTGAATGATATGCGGCGTAGGGCCATAGACCTATTGAATGAAAAACTGTACATATCGCCTGTACCTATCAGTAAAGACGACATACACAATGCAATCCATGCTTATAAAACAACATCACCAAATTCGTTTCTGCCTTTACCTGAACTCACGGTAATAATGAGCTGGGGGTATTTTAAACGTATGGGTGCACAGACCGCAAAGGCCATGAGGGAACGTGTCGGAACATCCATACATTTCTGGGTTGTATTCGATAATGAACAAACAGATCCTGGCACAGATATGATTGAGGATGTGGCTGTCATACCCTATTTTGATTCCGTACTGCCCGCGTCTTCACTTGATACTGCTATAACATTTCTCTCATCATTCAATGGCAGTACCATAGTATGCGATCATCCGGGCATCGGTTTGAAAGCATCACAAGCCGGCAAGGAAGTCATCCTTGGGCCTTACACTAATCTTACAAACAGCATGGCCGTAGCGGCCCTTTCAGAACATATTTCGGTGCGAGGATTTGTACCGTCCATCGAACTTAACAGGCATCAGCTTCTTCAGATGCTGACAGCATCCCGTCATCCTGCTCTCTTGTATGCTTTTGGCATCCCACGTTTGATGATTACCGCCCAATGTCTGCTGAGGGATGCGGTCAGCTGTGAAAAACCGTTCATGGACACGAAATGCTATTCCCACTGTCAGGGCTCCTCCGTATTTACGGATACATCCGGCAGAGCATTCCACGCAGTAAAAAGCTCCCATAGCTACACTGCTTTGTATAATGATGAAACAGTTTTTACCCCCGAAGCCTTCAAAGCCCTTTCCCACCTGTGTCACGGTGCGGTAATTGACGCCAGGGAAATCGAGAGAAGAGAAAATGATGATTGCACCAGGGATATAATTGCTTGTGTTGCTGATATATTACTCGGCAACAGCACCTATCTTCCCGACACATATCCGCTGAACCGCCTTTCCATATCCAGAGGCCATGATAAACGCGGCCTTGATTAACCTGCGACACACAGGATAAAAGCAGCATCCCTCTTCTGTCGGTACCATACATATATGCGTATTGATCTTCATGACGAGGAAGAAGACCCTGTTTACAAAAAAATTCGCCAGCGCTTCGGTTATTCTTACCTCTATCCGGCACAGATAATGATCATATCAATGCTCCTGGAGGCTTCGGGCTATTACGGGCCCGAGCGTGAGGCGGAAGCACCGAATAAACTAATCGCTGTATTGCCTACTGGTTCGGGAAAAAGCGCCTGTTTCATGGTACCTATCCTTTTCTCAACCTGTCTGTCAGTGGTCGTGTATCCTTTAAAGGCCCTTATCAGTGATCAGCTTAAAAGGTTTCAAAAGGCCGGTATTCCCGCAGCTGTTTTTCATGGCGGCCTTACTGAAAACCAACGCCGGATGAGTCTGTCTGCACTTAAAGAAGGAAATTTGAAAGCTGTTTTAGTGAATCCCGAGGCTTTCAAAAACAGGGAATTTTTCCAACTGTTGTCCGTCAGGACTATCGCTCATGTTTTTATTGACGAAGCACACACGGTTAGTGAGTGGGGAGACAGCTTCAGACCGGCCTGCAGGGAAATGGCAGAACACATCCGCCTTCTTAAACCCCGGACAATAACAGCGCTTACCGCTACTGCCGGCGGCGAAACCCATGCACGCATAAAGTCCATTCTTTTCGATGATGCATGGGTGTTTACCCTTTTCGGTAATCCTGATAAACCTAATATCCATTATTCTATTCATCATACCTTAGCAAAAAATCAAAGCCTCAGGTATCTGCTTGAAAGGGCTGCCCTTCCTGCCATCATATTCTGCAATTCCCGGGTCAGTACGGAAATAATCGCCCTGATGCTGAAACATCACATGAAAAATCATGAAGTATTTTTTTATCACGCAGGGCTTTCAGAACAGGAAAAACATGAAGTAGAACACGCTTTTGCAGCCAGTCATCAGGGGATACTCGCCGCTACGTGTGCATTCGGTTTGGGTGTTGACATAAGCCACATACGGACCATCATTCATTACACTCTGCCGCCGACTCCCGAAGCATACCTTCAAGAAACCGGAAGGGCAGGACGTGACAAGGAAAAGGCATGGGCGGTCGCACTTCTCTCTCCTGATGACCTCCGGTCTCTCACGAATAAAACTTCAGTACGGATGCAGCGGCTTGTAAGACTATTTGCCAAAGGAGGATGCCGGCGTTCTGCTGTTTTGTCACTGTTCGGCCAGCACGACAATGTATGCAGCGGCTGCGATGTCTGTGACAGGATTACCTGTAATGAGCCCGGTCATTACACCGATTTTTTGCGCTGGTATTTCTTTATGCGCAGGGCTGTTCCGCGTAACAGTATTGTCCGTTTTCTTTTTAAAAACGACTGTGTGACAAAATCCCACCCCCTTCTCCCTATACCGCCGCAGCGTTTTTCAGAGAAAGGTGATGCTGAGGAAGCAGAAAAAAACCTGGGAATCATTACTGGAGTGTGCCGTCAAAAACCCTTTGATCTGTTTCCATCGCTTTTCCTGCCCGCTTACCAGGATTTTTTACTGCGGTATTTTTCCTGAATACATACAATCATCTAATTATCGGCGTATTGTATCTGAAGAGTGTTTATATGTTATTATGGTGCTATGCTGAAGATTACCGTATTTGGTTCCGGGACGTCCCATGGCATTCCGGTTGTTGGCTGCTCCTGTGCAACCTGCACCTCGCTGGATCCCAGAGACAACAGGACACGTGCCAGTGTGCTTATAGAAACTGCAAATGAACACATACTCATTGATACTGCAACCGAATTCCGTCTTCAGGCAGTCCGCAATGGCCTGTCCCGCCTTGACGCAGTCTGTTTTACCCACCCTCACGCAGATCATGTTCACGGCCTGGACGATATCAGACCTCTTTCACGTGAACGGCCCATACCTGTCTATGGATCTGCCTCTACCCTTCGGGAAATAAAGAAACGATTTGATTATGTGTTTAAACGTCATAGTGCGGGAGGCGGTGTCCCCAGAATTACAATGAAAAATGTATACAGAAACCGCCCCTTCCTTATAGGGACCACTCGTGTAGTGCCGTTGGAAGTGTATCATGGTTCTTTGCCAATCTTCGGTTACCGTATCGGCAATTTCGCCTACATCACTGACTGCTCCCGTATCCCCGAAACAACCGTACCTTCGCTCATGGGATTGGACCTTCTGATCATAGGCGCTTTACGGGAGCGCTCCCACCCCACCCACTTTTCTTTCAGCCAGGCCATTGAGCTCATAGAACGAATAAATCCGGTCCAAAGCTATTTTACCCATATCAGCCACAATCACACACACTCAGAGATCTGTTCCATCATCCGCAAGGCAACGGACAAAAAAATAGAGCCCGCTTATGACGGGCTCTTGTGTACACTGGAATAGCAAATAAGAATTAGACGGCTTTCACCACTTTGTTTGAACGCAGGCACCTGGTGCAAATTTTTACACTCTTTGTACTTCCGTCAATTACTGCTTTAACCGTCACAAGGTTCGGTTTAAAAACCCTGCGGCTCTTATTGTTGGCATGACTTACGTTGTTTCCAGTCATCGTTCCTTTACCGCAAATCTCACATTTTCGTGCCATGTCTGTACCAATCCTTTCACAAAGCCTGGGGCGTATCATGATTGAGCCCGCACTGCTGTCTGCTTATTAACTGTACCGCAAAGAATAACAGTGGTGGAACTTTATCAGATTGAAGCAATGTTGTAAAGTCCTTACAAAAGTTTGCTTGGATAAACTCGTTTCCTCATTTTATGAGCATCCTGTGGTTCCTCCGCAGGTTTCGCATTTCAGACACGTACCGTTTCGTACAAGAGTGAAATGCCCGCATGACGGGCAGGGATCACCTTCGTACCCCTGAAGTCTCGCCTGTCTTGTCGGATCACTTGGGTGCTGTTTTATTTCATTTTCCTGGGAGGTAACCGTGGTATCCAGATACTGGGGCTTCACTTGGGCAAGCTCTTCTCTCTTTAAATAATTTATTCCCAGATCACGGAAAATAAGGTCAATCACCGAAGTGGCCATTTTGATGTTGTCATGGCCCTGGACCATACCGTTTGGCTCAAAACGCGAAAAAGTAAAAGCATCTACATATTCTTCCAAGGGTACCCCGTATTGAAGGCCCAGTGAAACAGCAATGGCAAAACTGTTCAACAGGCTGCGGAAGGCGGCTCCCTCTTTATGCATATCAAGAAATATTTCTCCAAGTTTGCCGTCCTGGTATTCACCGGTTCTCAGGAAAATACTGTGACCGGCTATCTTTGCTTTCTGAGTGTACCCGGACCTCCGGTTGGGAAGGCGCTGACGGGATTCCCTTTTCCGGTCGGCTGCGGCTTTGACGCTTAGCGATTCCTCACTTATGTGCAGAAGCTTGTCAGCAAGACTGTCTGATCCCGGCGCAAGAGAAGACAAAGGCTGGCTTAGTTTTGATCCATCACGGTAAAGAGCCACCGCTTTCAACATTTTTTCCCATGCGAGGGTGTAGGCGTCGGCCACATCAGATACGCTGGCTGACGCCGGCATGTTGATTGTCTTTGAAATGGCACCCGAAATGAAGGGCTGTACAGCGGCCATCATCGAAATATGCGCCCGCCAGTGGATTGATCTTTTTCCATGTCTGCCGGCAGGGGTCGCGGTATCAAAAACATCCAGATGCTCGGGTTTCAAAAATGGGGCCCCTTCCATGGTCATAGACCCGCACGCAAACACCTCAGCATCACTTATGGCTGCCGTGGAAAACCCAAGGTGTTTCAAGAGACTGAAACCAGGCAGGTTAAAGGTCGATGCAGGAATTTTAAGTATGTGCTCAAGAAAATCCCTGGACAGGACGTGGGGTGAAAAGCAGCTTTCCAGAGTTACAGCACTTTTCAGGGCAATTTCTATATTCGTCATCTGGACATCGGTAAATCCTTTTTCCCGTAAAAGCGTTTCTGATACTCCGGGAGCACCCTTGAGGGTTCCCCGTCCCAGACAGTAATGGATAATTTCCTGACACTCGTCGGAAGAATATCCAAGCTGTGCCAATGCAGGCTCAATGGAAGCGTTGATGATCTTGAAATAGCCGCCGCCTGCCAAATTCTTGTATTTGACTAACGCATAATCAGGTTCAATGCCGGTGGTATCGCAGTCCATCAAAAGTCCGATCGTTCCCGTGGGAGCAATAGCCGTTACCTGCGCATTGCGGTACCCGTTTTTCTCCCCCAGGGAAAGTGCCTTGTCCCACACTTCTCTGGCAGTATCACGCAGGTAAGCAGGACAATATTCATCCTGTATTCCCGAAGGAATGACGGAAAGCTTTTCATATTCTCCTGAAGGATGATTATATGCCGCCCTTCGGTGGTTTCTGATCACTTTCAGCATATGGGCCCTGTTACGCTCATAGCCTGCGAAGGGGCCCAGTTGCCCGGCAATCTGTGCAGACATCATGTAGGCCTGACCTGAGAGAATTGAACTTACAGCCGCGGCAATAGACCGTCCCTCATCACTGTCGTAGGCCTTTCCCATGACCATGAGAAGGGTACCCAGATTCGCGTATCCCAGGCCCAGTGTTCTGAACTCATAGGACAAACGGGCCACCTCTTTCGACGGAAACTGGGCCATATATACCGATATTTCAAGAATCAGCGTCCAGATATTTATGGCGTGCCTGAATTCATCGACCATGAACCGGCCGGAATCCCGGTCATAGAATTTCATAAGATTCAAGGA
Source organism: Spirochaetales bacterium (assembly GCA_016935695.1). GTDB lineage: Bacteria > Spirochaetota > Spirochaetia > JC444 > Marispirochaetaceae > JAFGQL01. Next base: position 20,379 of record JAFGQL010000170.1, on the reverse strand, counting down.
TGCCAGATTACATGCAGTATTATCCAGAAACATATACTCGCTGCAGGGATTGGAACCTCGGATCTCCCCATCTTCCGGGCAGGTGTGCCATTCATTGATAGTTGTGTGATATTGCAGTCCCGGATCAGCGCACTTCCAGGCGGCTTTGGCGATCTTTGCCCATATCTCCCGGGCCGGTACTGTTTTCACCGTTGTACCGTCGCTGCGGTTTTTCAATTCCCATTCGCCACCGTCCAGCACCGCCTTCATGAAATCCTGGCTTACCCGTACCGAGTTATTGGACGACTGACCGCTGACCGTGTTATACGCGCTTCCCTGCCAGTCGGTAGAGAACTCAACCAGAAATTCCTCCGGAACATCGTCTTTCGCAAGCCGCAGGAATTGATACAGAAATGGAGTCGGAACTCTGTCCTGCAGCGCCAGTTCTATTGCCTTCCGTAAACGCGGATTTTCATCGGGATCTGTATTTGTTTCCTTGGAGCCTTTGCCGGTGCGAATCGCTTCTAAAATGCTTTTACCGTGTCTGGATAATGCCTGTGAACCTGCTACCATGGAGGCAACCTTGTATTCTTCCAGGGTTTTCCATTCGATAAAATTTTCTATATCAGGATGATCAACGTCTACAATAACCATCTTTGCTGCTCTCCGCGTGGTTCCTCCGCTTTTTATAGCGGCCGCGGAACGGTCTGCTACTTTAAGAAATGAAAGCAAACCCGAGGAAATGCCCCCCCCGCTTAAGGGCTCTCCCTCTGCCCGAATTTTTGAGAAATTGGATCCAGTTCCCGATCCGTATTTAAACAGCCTTGCTTCCCTTGTAACCAGATCCAGGATTCCTTCGTCGGCAACAAGGTTATCTTCCACATTCATGATAAAACACGCGTGGGGCTGCGGACGTCTGTAGGCGCTTTCCGCTTTTCTCATTTCCCCCGATTCGGGGTCGATATAGTAATGTCCCTGCGGAGGGCCTTCAATACCGTAGGCGTCGTACAAACCGGTATTGAACCACTGAGGACTGTTTGGGGCACCCATTTGCCGTGAAAGCATGTAACAAACTTCATCATAAAAATTTTGTGCATCTTCCGATGTATCAAAGTATCCGCCCTTTTTTCCCCACTCTGTCCAGGCATGGGCCAGCCGGTGAAACACCTGTTTCGCATCCTGTTCTCCTTTTGTAGCCCCGGGAACACCTGCCTTGCGGAAATACTTTTGTGCGATAATATCTGTAGCTATCTTGGACCATGACGAGGGTACTTTGACCTCATCCTGATTGAATATGATATTGCCCTTCGGATCGGTAATCCTGGATGTCCGGATATCCCAGGAAATTCCTTTATAGGGATTCTTGGTACCTTTAGTAAACATTTTTTGTATTTTCATCAATTCCTCCCTTAACTGTGTTGAGCGGATTTAAGCATACTCACAGTCACGTAAATTGTAAATATATAATATAGCTTTTTTGTTATTTTACCGCCATATATAGCGGTTCATTGTCTCGCATACGCCATATTTATTGTTTTAATAGAGTTATTTGACTAATTTTATCAGCTATTTACGAACAGGCTTGAGGGAAAAAAGATTCCCCGCCCCGTACCCGGTACGTTCCTCTATGTGGTTGTGAAGAAGAAAAGCCGTATCATAAAAAAGGGAGTATTCTTTATCTATAAAGGGTTCAAGGTCATCCGCGGTATCCGGAAATTTTTCCATCATCCCCGGAATTATATAATCTTTGTAATAAGCATCTATACGGTTTAACGGCAGCTGGAGAAGATACGCCTGCACTTCATTCGCCATCAGATACTCGTTTCCGGTATCATACCCCTTCCAACCGAGGAACAGCTTCCAGAAATTGAGAAATTCCCTGTCTAAACGGTTATACAGATCCAAGACATAATCTTCAAAATCTTTTTCCGAAAAAAAGATGCCGTGATACCCTTCATGGGCTAAAAACAGTTCACGGAGATAGTCTGAGGATTCCCGTGAAACGGAAAGGATACCGCCTTTGACAGGTTCGTAAAATCCGTCCTTCTCGTTTATAATTCCTGCTTCCAAAAGAACGGTGGCAAGTTGCAGCTCATAGGTGTTCAGTACATGCGCTTCTTTTTTTGCCAGATTAAAAAAATTCGCTAGATCAAAAGCCCTGTAGTCGTGGGCGTTCCATCCATGAAGTCCCTCAAGTTCAGCATCACTGAGGATTCTTCCTGCATATCCCCGCTTCTCTACAAAAAAGGCCAGACGCCTGAACAGGGCTGACTGTACCTGATACGAAAGGGTATCTATAAGCAAAATATCCGGAAAATCCGTCCAGCGGTATACCCTGTAATCGTCAGTCATCTGTTCTTTCGGGGCAATAAGCATACCCAGATCAATATAGTTATCAATGTTCCCCAGAAGCTCTATCTTATTGATCTGACCCGTATGTTCCACGTGAATGGTGCCGTTGAAATACTCACCCGGAATGATGAGGTTGTGTACCCCCGGCAGCAGCCTGACCTTAAAAGGTTGGTTTCCATAGCTGTCATATACAGAGACCTGGTCTTGCAGCGCCTGACTGTCCCCTTCGTACCGATAGATCAAACCCACATCAAGACCGGGATCGGCAGTAAAGGAACAGATGATCCTTGTATCTTTTTGCGTGTATCCGAATCCCGGCGAGAGCACCGGTACACCCTGTTCCATTTTCATGCCTGTAAATTCCGAGCGGATCCCGGCGCCGCGTATCCGCCATTGGGGTGACGGAAAGGAAGAGATCACAGAAAAACCGGTGAGGACAGCGCCGTCGCGTAAGGGAAAAACAGCTTCGGTCACCGGCGCGTCGCTTGCGGGAAGCGGAAAACTGTCCTCTTCCCCGCCGTAACGTAAAATGACGGAACCGCTGATACCATGTTCATAATTAATGAAAAACATGGCATTACGGCCTTTCAGGTCTATATCTCTGGTAAAGCGGTAATCCGGTGTGCCGTACCCCTGCTCTTTTTCAAAGAGTCTCCCTTCTTCCCCGGGAGAAAAAGAAGGTGATTCTTTCAGTTCAACAGAAGTTCCGTTTTCGGTAATGAATGGAAAGTCTTCTATGTGTGTATGAGCGCAGGAAAAGGAGAGAAGTGCAAGCGATAAAAGTAAAAGCCCCGCCCTGGGGACGGGAACAGCACATCCGGACAATCCCATGAGAATCCGGCTACAGCAGCATAGGAAGGAGACTCCGCACGATATGCTCAGAAATCTCTTCCTTCCTGGCCGGGGTAAAATCAGGATCAAGGCTGATAAGCCCTTCAAACAGACCGCTGAAATTTTCCGGCAGGACCGATAAATGAAGTACGTGGTCATGAAGGAACCGTCCGGATGATTCGAAGGTCCGGTTTATCACAAACAGCATACTGCATAAACTCTTAATGAAACCGCTTAATGAAAGCATGTAAAACAGGGTGTCGTTGTGCAGAACTGCAGCCTGGATATCGTTGAGGTAATGTTCCAGTGTTGCCTGCCACGAATACGCAAGCAGCTTCCAAAAGGTATCGGGAATGGTGGAAAGTTTTTCCTGGGCGCTGGACAGCCAGGAAGACCGGGCTTCGAGGGTTATTCCCGTCTGAATGCGGTAAAACATGTAGGTACCGCTTTGCCTGAAATTGGCCAGATTATCAATGGGATTATCCAGAACCTTGTCTATTTTATCCATGTCCTTGTATTCAAGACGAACCGGCAGGTCTTCTATATAAAACCTGTCCTTCATGGAAAACACCGACGACTCGAGTCCGCCCGCATCCCTGAACAGCGTTTCCCTCTCGGGAATATCCGGAAGTTTTTCCCGGAAATACACATCAAGACTGATAAAAAAATAGGGATCATTCGGATCGTTTTCAGAAAAAGGAGCAAGACACACTGTGTCCACATTCTCCCATGAGAGCAAACGAGCTGCAATTTCACTTGCTATGCGTTCAACCTTACGTTTCATGGCCTTGAGTATAGCATAAGTGCTTTACCGTATAAAGAGAATATGGCATCCTTTTCATCAATGAGCGCATTTATTACGGCCTATCGTTTTTCAGGGAATGTCGCAAAAAGCATCCACCGGTTTTGCGATTCCTGTTATGGTATCTGCGGACACCCTTCCTGGCAGATGTACCCGCCTCTGTTGATACTCCAGGACGGAAAAACAGACCTACAGACCTTCCAAGTCCTCGACCGGCCGATCGCCCTCTCCTCTCCGTGTCTTGATACCGGGGGCCTCGCATTCATCAATGCCCGGATATCTTTGTTCCCTCCAGCTTCTGTTACATCATCAGAACGTAACCTCGGCTGGCTGCCGGTCCGTACCTGCGCAATCTGTTTGGGCTTTTGGGACGGGCACGGGCCAGAGGAATTTTCCCGGACAGTACAGCGCTGCGGAAAGGAGCTTCCTCTTTCCGTGTATCCCGAAAAAATCTGCGCATTTGAGCTATCACTTTCACACGGTCCCTGGGAAGGCATTTCCATGAAAACGGCCGCAACCCTCCCTGTAAGGAAACACCGGTCATGAAATTTTCCGTTTCTGATCTCACTGCCAGGATCAAAAACCTCCTGGAAGGTTCTTTTTCCGAAGTAGAAGTTGAAGGAGAAATTTCCAACTGCCGGTTTTCCAGTACCGGGCATCTGTATTTCAGCCTAAAGGACAACAACGCGAAACTGGCATGTGCTCTTTTCAGAGCCGATCTCGCCCGAATTCCCTTCATGCCCGAAGACGGCCAGATGGTCCTGGCTGGCGGCTCCGTTTCTGTCTATCCCCCATCCGGTAATTACCAGCTCATCTGCAGGTCCTTACGTGTCGCTGGACAGGGCGAGATCCTCAAAATGATTGAGGCACGCAAACAGAAATTCGCCGCCATGGGGTATTTTGACCCCGGGCAAAAGAAACAGCTCCCCCGGTTCCCCCGCTGTGTCGTCCTGGTGACATCCCCGACCGGCGCTGCTGTACGTGATATTTTACATGTGATCAACAGGCGGAACTCCCGTGTCCATATCCGTATTCTTCCCGCCGCAGTCCAGGGTCCCGGCGCCGCAACACAGATCGCCCGTCAGATCCGCCTTGCCAATCGTTACCGCCTGGGGGACGTCATCATAACCGGTCGCGGCGGAGGATCCATCGAAGACCTCCTGCCCTTTTCCGAAGAGGCGGTGATCGAAGCCATTCACGATTCCGAAATTCCTGTTGTGTCAGCCGTCGGTCATCAGATTGACACCGCCCTTTCCGATTATGCTGCTGATGTACATGCCCCTACGCCATCGGCGGCCGCTGAACTGGTAACCGGGGAACTCGACGGCGTGTTGGAACACCTCCGCCGTGCAGGTTCCCGTCTTTCCGCACAGATGCACAAGGCACTGCGTCTGTACAGAATGAAACTGCAGCTGCATGATCCTCGACAAATGGCGGCATCGGTTGTGAACCGCATTGCAGGCGAGCGGTTCCATATAGAAGAGCTCCTGGCTGACATGAAGCGCGGACTCACCGACCGCATCGGCTATGCCCGACACGCTGTCATCCTCGCGAAAGCTGAGCTTTCTGCCCGATCCCCGTCATCGGTGTTACGCCGCGGGTATGCCCTCCTCAAAGATAAGGAAACAGGCACATGTATAAGGAGTATTTCCTTGCTCGAAAAGGATGACATGATACGCATCATCATGCATGACGGCAGTACCGACGCGCACATTACAACGTCAAGCACAACCACAATAAACACACAACATGAGGGGAGATAATGGCAAAAAAGAAACAGTCATTCGAAGAAGCACTGTCCCGCCTGGAAGAACTTCAGGAACAGATAAACGGGGAAGAACAATCCCTTGAAAACACCATGAAACTTTTTGAGGAAGCCCTCGCCCTCACAAAAACGCTGGAAAAGGAACTTGACCGCTTTGAAACCCGGATTGAAGTGTTAACCAAAGAAGGAAGCGGTGACGAAGAATGCGAGTTCGAGGATTTTCAGGAATAATCACTTCAGTAATGAAAGGGGAATTGTCCCGGGGTCAAAAATTTTCATACCCGGCCTGATACCCAGTTGTGAAAAGCGCCCCTGATTCAGCTCCAGTGCGTAGCGGACGGAATGACGGGAGTTTACAGGAGACAGCCTGTACGGTTCCAGGTCATGAATTTCCTTCACCACACCTTCAGACGTAATATAGGCAATAGAAAGCGGAATGGAGGTATTTTTCATCCAGAAACTCATTTTCTTGTCGTAATCATACACGAACAGCATGCCTTCATTCGCCCCCAGGCGTTTCCTGTTCATGAGCCCCTGCTGCTGCTGCTCCTGGGTGTAGGCAATTTCCAGTGTAAAAGTCTCACCGGCAATTTCCACCTCCGCTTTTTTAAAAGAAGTTCCCGCGCAGGAAACTGCCAGGATTCCCCAGACACAGATCATTATGGTGCTAAAAACTTTCAAGGAAATCCTCCCGTTCTGCCGCGTTGAGTGACTTTTCCTGTTGCGTTGCATCAAGAATTCCAGAGAAAACAGCTATATCCAGGTATTTGACGGTAAGTGGCTTTTCCAGTGACATACGTATCCGCTCATCATCCCATACGGCCTGAGTTGGAGAAAGACTGGCCGGTTCTCCGTATTTTTCAACCAGCGCAGTATACATGGAGTAGTAATCTATTGCTTCGACGTTTAAAAGAAAAGACACCAGATATACGGCATTATCCTTCAACTGTACTGCCGCCCGATCCACAAAGCCGGAACCCTCGCACTGAATGAGACGTTCTTCCGTCCTTTTAAGGAGACTCACGTCTGGATCCCCGCGGAACCTCAGATAGGGATGGGCAAACAGTGCTGCTTTTACCTCATCAAGAGACAGCCCCACCTCAACGCCGAGATATCCCTTGGGAAGTTCTGCACCCGCCGGTACGGCAGGTTCCTGCGCTGCGGCATAAAAAGAGACGATCAAACACACTATGATAAGAACCCGTTTCATTGTTCTTTATTATCGGCACCTTTGAAGTTTTTTCAAACTGGCGCTTAAATTATTGTCATGTTTTATGGTATCCTGTCTATATGATAAGAAAGGTTATCTGCCTGGCAAGCTGTCTCGTTTTTTTTACCCTGGTTTCCTGTGCAAGCTCTTCAGGCGATGCGTTTACCACTGCCGCCGGCTCCGTCACAAAAAAAGAAGATGGTGACAGCTCCCCGGCACATCGACAAACAGAGAAAGACGCTTCCGCGGCACAGCCTTACGTGCTCAGCCTCTCCCGGGACAGTGACGAAACAGATGCGGGACTCATCATAGAATCAGATCCCGATCATGCAAAGGTCTATGTAAACGGCCGGTTTGAAGGGCATACGCCACTCATACTCACCGATCTTTCAACTGACAGATACCTTATAGAAGTTGAAAAACAGAAGTATTATACCTACAACACCTATATCCACTATTCATCTTCATCCAGACAAACCCTCTTCATCAACCTGACCCCAATCACCGGGTACCTGTCTCTTGAAGTGAATGTACCTGCCGCAGTCTTCCTTGAAGGCGATGAATACACGGCTCCTTTTCAGCTTGTTCCCGTACCGGTGGGTGATTACCGCATTACCGTTCGTGCTTTCGGTTTTAAACACGCAACGGTATCCGCACGCATACAAGAGAATGAGGAAACCTCAATTGCGGTCAACCTGGAAAAAGCCGCCTTCTCGGCAGGTGATGTACGCCTTGAACGAAACACGATAAACCCTTCTTCGGGGGGGCCGGTTTCCAGCCTGGAGATGACCTATACAGTGAACGCTCCGGGCACGGGCACACTGCGTATTTTACAGGAAGAGGGTACGGAAGTATACCGCCGCACCCTCGGCGATTTTTCCTCCTGGACTCAGCGTGAACAGATAAGCGGTACAGAGCTGAAAGATTTAGACGACGGCATATACCGCATCTCCCTGGATCTGGAAGGTGAAAACGGGGAATCATCCACTCTTTCATCCTCGTTTCGTATCGATTCGTCGCTCAAGGTCCTTCCGCGGACCTCCTTGCAGGGAGTATCGGGATTATTGTTTAACCCAGACACCAGCATTCTCCCGGAAGGTATGATTTCCGCAGGATCCTTTATCGCTGCGCATCAGGGAAATTATCAGGACCGCCAGTTGTTGTTTTTACCGGTACACTGGTCAGTCAGGGTTCCCTTTCCAAATGCATTTGAAATGAGTATAAGCGCTACCGGCGTATTCCTGAACGACCCGGAACTCGCCGTCCCTTTTCTGTTCTCAGCGGGTATAAAAAAGCGTCTGCTGCCCCTGCCTGCAATGGCCTCTCCGTTCAGGGCAGCCGCTTTTGTGTCCGCAACTTATGGTGACAATACCGACGGCGATTTCTTTGCCAACTACCCCGGTGTACATGCCGGGACTCCTCTTGAACTTTCCGTTCCCGGTCTCCCTTTAAGCGTCGGTATCACTCCCCAGTTAAGTCTGTCCTGGCGATATCCGCGCTATAGTTCGTCGTCGTATGGGTTGTATTCATGGGCATATCTGAAAGCATCGTTATCATTTGATAAGGGGCCTTTCAGCGCCGGTGTTTCTGGTTCATTGAGGACCGAGGCGTTTTCAGAAGGGTTCGCCCTCGGGCCCCAGCCTTTTGCCGCCGGTGCTGAAGTGCATTTCATTCCCTTTTCCACAGGTGTGGCAGTTTCCGCATACATGTTCGGCGAAGCCGACACCGACGGCAGCTTTTATATAAACGGAGGCGCCGGTGCCAGCCTCATTTTCTGAGCTGTCCGTACATAAGGACGCAGACAACTGATGGAGCTATTTTCATCAACCCCCAGTTCCGAGCCTCTCGCAAGCAGGATGCGGCCCCGGAACATAGACGAGTATGTAGGCCAGGATCATATCCTTGGTGAAGGCAGACTTCTCCGCCGCCTCATTCAGGCAGACAGATTGTCGTCAATTATTCTTTTCGGTCCTCCCGGTACCGGAAAGACCACCCTCGCCCAGGTCATCGCCAATTCCACAAAAAGCCGCTTTGTAACCCTGAACGCAGTGCTTTCCGGTATAAAGGACCTGAGAGAAGAAATTGAGGAAGCACGTAACCAGCAGAAACTCTATACCCAGCGGACAACACTTTTTGTAGACGAGGTCCACCGCTGGAACAAGGCCCAGCAGGATGCCCTTCTTCCCTGGGTTGAAAACGGTACGGTGATACTCATAGGAGCAACAACCGAAAATCCTTATTTTGAGGTGAATTCTGCTCTGGTAAGCAGAAGCAGGATATTTCAGCTGAAAAGCCTTGATGCCGGGGCCCTTACCCTCATTGCACGGAACGCTATCGCGTCGAAGGACCGCGGATACGGCGCGTATGAAGTCCGTTTTGAACCCCAGGCTCTGGAGCATATTGTCAATGTATCCAAAGGCGACGCGCGCACTCTCCTGAACTCCCTGGAGCTTGCGGTGGAAACCTCCACTCCTGTGTTTCCTCCTTCGCCTGGAACCTCCATCCATGTCACCTTGGAAAGCGCTGAAGAAAGCATTCAGAAAAAGGTACTCCTCTATGACAAGGAAGGCGATTACCATTTCGATACCATAAGCGCGTTCATAAAATCCATACGAGGAAGCGATCCCGATGCCGCCCTCTATTGGATGGCACGGATGATAAAGGGCGGTGAGGACCCAAAATACATTTTCCGCCGTATGCTTATTAGTGCAAGTGAGGATATTGGCATGGCCGATCCCCAGGCCCTCGTTGTCGTTCAGGCTGCGGCACAGGCTTTTGAACGGGTAGGTATGCCCGAAGGCCAATTTCACCTGGCCCAAAGCGCCCTGTATCTGTCTACTGCGCCCAAATCAAATTCTGCCCTTGCCTATTTTGACGCCTTTAAAGCAATTGAGGAAGATCGCCAGGATGAAATACCCCCTCATCTCAAAGACGCCAACCGGGATAAAAAGGGGTTCGGTCATGGCGAAGGTTATCTGTATCCCCACGCATACCGGGACCACTGGATAGCTCAGCAGTATCTGCCCAGCGGTTTTAAAGGCAGGTCCTTTTACCGGCCTTCCGGACAGGGTTTTGAAGGGACACTGAAAAAGGCTATCGAGCAGAAAAGGGAACTCCAGCTAGAAGCTTATGCTCCGGACACTGGTGACATTCTCACCTTCTCCCCCCCCGACGGGGCACTGGACAGCTGGGTTGCCCGTACCAACCGCGGTGAATCACAGCGTATCCTCACATTGAACAATGCCGTTTTTGACGCAGCGGCCCCCGTTCCACGCCACGGTCGTCTCATCATACCCACCCCCGGCTACGGATTTCCTGTATGGGAAGCTCTCCGGCGGGTACCGGAAGGCCAGGTCACCGCATGCACCCAGGACAGCAAAGCATTTGAAATACTTTCACATACCGCATCGGAGCTGGACCCGTTGGTACGTCCCCTGTTGTTCCAGGGAGACCTGGCTGCATTCGCAGCATCCCGTCAGGATCTTCCCCCCTTTGAAACCTTGCTGTCCATAGGTCTCCTCTCCGGCTCATCCCAGAAAGAACATCTTTTGGAAATCTGCGGCAGACTGATGAGCGAACAATGTGTCTGTGTTTTCTGCGAACCTTTGGTCCATGAAAGCACACGTCTTTCCCAGCTTTTTCTGGATAAACCGGATATGTCGAACCTTCTTAAGCGTGCAGAGGACACCGTGTATGCCGAGTCCCGTACCGGGGAATGGGGTGCAGATGCCTATATGAACGCGCTCAAACTCTTCCTTAACGGACATGTAGCGGCCAGGGATGTTTCGGTCTCCCTTGAGCGGGTATCCTTCAGCTTCCCGAGAAAACTGACTGGAGAAGACCTTGCCATATGGTTTTCCCGTTTCACGGAATCCTGTGATTTCATCGATCCGGATCAATTCATCCCCCTTATTCGCGACCTTGACGTGTCATGGAACCGTGTCTACGGCGTATTCTGTGTACGTGTGACCGCCAAGGTCTAAAGAGGGGCTTTGCTTGACAAAGATGGTAAAATTGTGCAATGTATCCATCACGTTTATGGTGAGTATAGTTCAATGGTAGAGCGCCAGATTGTGGTTCTGGTTGTTGCGGGTTCAAATCCCGTTACTCACCCTTTACTGCAATAAAGTAAACGCGTCCGTAGCTCAGCTGGATAGAGTGCCGGACTTCGAATCCGTGGGTCGCAGGTTCGAATCCTGCCGGGCGCGTAAAAGAACCGGGCCGTTAGCTCAGCTGGTAGAGCAGCAGACTCTTAATCTGCGGGTCGGAGGTTCGATCCCTCCACGGCTCATACGCGGTACGCCGTGAACATCGTTGTCGTTCTAAAGTGGTTGACTAAAGTACTTTTTTTTGTATAATCGGTCACTACTGCGAGAGTGGTGAAATTGGCAGACACGCTAGACTTAGGATCTAGTGCCGTAAGGTGTAAGGGTTCAAGTCCCTTCTCTCGCACTAGCGGGAAAAGGCGCTTACCAAGTTTAACTGCGAGAGTAGCTCAGTGGTAGAGCTCCACCTTGCCAAGGTGGATGTCGCGGGTTCAAATCCCGTCTCTCGCTCTTGAAATATAAAAGCGATCTGGCCACTGTCAGATCGCTTTTTTTTTAGGGCAGCCTCACCAACGGCAAGAGCAAATAGCCGCCTGTCTTTTTGTTATATTTATGACAGGAGACTGCATGTATTTCTTTTGAAAATGCATTGTGCATAATCGCGCATTTTATATTTCCTTATGGTAAGGGGAGTGATCCATGATCAGCAATAAGAACGTCGAGAAACTTGAAAACTCTAAAGTACGGCTTTCCGTTACTGTCGATAAAGACACGGCAAAGACCGCGGTGGAATCTTTGGTACAGAAATATTCCAAGTCAGCCCATATAAAGGGTTTCCGCAAAGGCAAGGTTCCTGCCTCTGTACTTTTAAAAAAATACGGCGAAAGCATCAATTATGAGGCTTCAATGAGCCTCATAGAAGACAGTCTGAAACAGGTCTATGAAGAAATAGAGGAAAAGCCTCTTGGATACGCCACACCGGAGCTGACCACCGAAACTCTGATCAAGGACGGAGAAGACTTCACCTTCAGTGTTGAATATGATGTCTATCCGGAAATCACCATAGGCGATTACAAAGGCATAAGTATCGAAGTGCCCGAAGTAAAGATAGACAAGAGTGACATAGAGACTGAGCTTGCCCGTCTTCAGGAGCAGAACGCCATTGTCAAGGAAAAAGAAGACGGTAAAGTGACACCCAACAGCATCGTCACCATTAATTACCAGGAACTCGACGAGGACGGTAATGCCGTTGACGGCACAGAACGTCAGGATTTTGTCTTCACGGTAGGAACCGGCTACAATTATTACAAAATTGACGACGATGTACTTGGCATGAACAAGGGTGAAGAAAAAACAATAAAAAAATCCTATCCCGATGATTACGAAATAAAAGACCTTGCCGGATCGACCAAGCATATCAAGGTGTCGGTAACCCAGGTGAAAGAGCGCATCCTTCCCGAAATCGATGATGAGCTTGCACAGGACATAAGCGACACCTACGAAACCCTTAAAGACCTTAAAGAAGATATTTCCAAACGGTTTACCAAAGAGGCGGAAGATATTCTCCGGTCAAGGAAAATTGAACAACTGCTCGACCGTGTTTCAGAAAACTCCACCATCAGCCCTCCTGAGTCCATGATACAGGCGGAACTCAACAGCCAGTGGCGTAACTTCATGAACCAGTCACGTATGCAGGAAGAACAGCTTTTGAAACTTCTGGAAATGCAGGGTAAATCAAAAGAAGATCTTTTTACCGATTGGAGAGACAACGCGGTCAAGTCCCTGAAGAAACAGCTGATTGTGGCCCACCTTGTAGAAAAGGAAAAGATTGAAGTAAGTGAAGACGATTACGAGAAGGGCATTGAGCGGCAGGCGGAAGACGCACGCATGGGGCTTGATGAGTTCAAAGAGTATATCTCCAAGAACCGCCTTAAGGAATATATAAAAAGCGACATGAAAAATGACAAACTTTTTGATATGCTGCTTGCGTCAGCTTCGGTGAAAAAAGGTAAGAAAATCAGCTATACGAAGTTGATCAATCCTGATCCGGAGAAATAATCCTTCAACACATTGTACCCCTTTGTTTTTGCGGGTACAATGTGTATATTACTTTTAGCTACTTCTTAATGGGCAAGGTGCTTACACTATATGAATGAGAAAATGAACACCCTGGTGCCAATTGTTGTCGAACAGACAGGTATTGGTGAAAGATCCTATGACATATTTTCACGTCTCTTAAAAGACCGCATTGTATTTCTTGACGGAGAAATTCATGATGTAACCGCGGATCTTGCAGTTGCACAGCTTCTGTTTCTGGAGTCTCAGGATCCTAACAGGGATATCAGTCTGTATATCAACTCTCCCGGCGGTTCCGTTACTGCCGGATTGGCTATTTACGACACCATACAATATATAAAAGCGGACGTTCAGACCATTTGTTTAGGTCAAGCGGCTTCCATGGCAGCACTTCTGCTTGCCTGCGGTACCTCGGGAAAGCGCTACGCCCTTCCCTCTTCACGTGTGCTCATTCACCAACCCTGGGGAGGCGTTCAGGGACAGGCCTCGGACATCCAGGTGCAGACAAAAGAAATTCTCAGGCTGAAAGAGCTTACAATCAAGTATTTTGCAGAGCATACAAAAAACACACCGGAAAAAATCGCGAAGGATCTTGAACGTGATTATTTCATGTCATCAGAAGAAGCTGTTTCATACGGAATAGTTGACAGCGTGTTAAAGAGGGACCTGCATGGCTAAAACAAAGGAAGGAATGAAGGTCTGCTCTTTCTGCGGGAAAAGCGCTGATATCGCGCGAAGGCTCATTGCCGGTCCCGGTGTGTATATTTGCGATGAGTGTGTTCATGTCTGCAAGAAAATACTTGATGAGGAAGAAGACAACGTAACCAATGAATTCCTCGACGAAATACCCTCTCCCCAGGACATAAAAGAATACCTTGATCAGTTCATTATCGGTCAGAATACCGCCAAGAAAGTACTGTCTGTTGCCGTGTATAACCATTACAAACGCATAAGCCAGAAAGGCATTCTTGAGGACGATGTTGAACTTGAGAAGGCAAATGTCCTCATGATTGGTCCTACTGGTACAGGGAAAACCCTTCTTGCGAAAACACTGGCTAAACGGCTGAAAGTCCCCTTTGCCATTGCAGATGCCACTACCCTCACAGAAGCGGGTTATGTAGGCGAAGACGTGGAAAACATTCTTCTGAAGCTCATCCAAAATGCGGGTAACAACATAACCGCGGCGGAACGGGGCATTATTTACATAGATGAAATTGACAAGATCAGCCGTAAGGGCGAAAACGTTTCCATAACCCGTGACGTCTCCGGGGAAGGCGTACAGCAGGCCCTCCTGAAAATCATAGAAGGAACCGTGGCCAGTGTCCCCCCCCAGGGCGGAAGAAAACACCCGAACCAGGAAATGCTCAAAATCGACACCAGCAATATCCTGTTCATCTGCGGCGGGGCCTTTGTCGGTCTGGAAAAGATAATTTCCAGCCGTGTGGACCAGCACCCCATGGGCTTCGGAGCCGACATCAAGTCCTGGGAATCCAAGGACCTGGAGACTCTTTTTACCAACCTCCATCCCGACGATCTGATAAAATTCGGTCTTATTCCCGAGTTCATCGGAAGACTGCCCATAAGCGTCACTCTCTCGAATCTGGAGAAAGAAGACCTGCGGAGAATCATTACCGAACCGAAGAATTCAATTATACGTCAGTATCAGGCAAGTCTGAAACTTGACGGTGTCGAATTGATTTTTGAAGAAGAGGCAATAGACGCGATCGCCCAGGAAGCACTGGACAGAAAAACCGGCGCCAGGGGATTGCGTTCCATCGTAGAAAACATCATGCTAGAAATCATGTACGAGCTTCCTTCCATGGAAGGTGAAAAGAAAGTTATCGTATCCAAGGATGTAATTGTCCACAGGACAAAACCAGAAATCATCCTTTCGAAAAAGAGTGCATGAAATTAAAAACCATAGCCTTGAAAAGTACAAAAGATGAACTTCCCCTGGTTCCCATGGGTGACTTGGTAACATTTCCCCATATGGTGGTTCCTTTTTTTGCGGGAAAGCCGTCCTCTGTGAACGCTATAGAAACGGCAATGTCAAAAGACAGAATGCTTCTTCTCATTCCCTGTACCGATGACACGCTTAAGCGGGGAGAAGGCTGTCCTGATTTCGGCACCAGCGCGAAAATTCTTCAGATGCTCAAACTGCCTGACGGATCCCTTCGCATTCTTGCAGAAGGAAAAGAACGCGCCCACATCAGCAAGATCATCTCTAAAAGGGATTATTACAGTGCCCATTGCGAACCTGTCGAAGAAGACAGGCAGCTTAACGCTGAAATAACAGCCTTAATGAATACGGTTCTTGATATTTTCAAACGCTTTTCAAAAAACAAAAAAAAGATTCCCCAGGACACTATTAACGCCATTGAACACGCCGAGTACCCCGATAAGCTGATTGATCTTATCGCTCCCCATTCGGGGATACGTACAGAAAAGAAAATCGAATTGCTCGGCATTCAGGAAGCCGGAAAACGCCTTGAGCAGCTGGCGATATTCCTTGAATCTGAAAACGAAGTACTGAACATACAAAACCGGATTTCTACCAAAGTGAAGAAGCGCATGGAAAGAAATCAGCGCGAGTATTTCCTCAATGAACAGTTGAAGGAAATCAACCGGGAACTCGGAAAAGACACCGATGACTCCAACGGCGCGTCAGAACTCCTGCGGAAGCTCAAATCCCGAAAACCGCCTCAGGAAATCCTGCAAAAAGCGGAAAAAGAATGCTCGCGTCTGGAAAAACTGCAGCCTATGTCGCCGGAATCGGGGGTACTCAGAACCTATCTTGAATGGCTCGCAGACCTTCCCTGGGATGAAAAATCACAGGACAATAAAGATATAGAGATAGCCGCTTCTATTCTGGACGAAGACCATTACAACATGAAGAAGCCGAAGGAGCGTATCCTCGACTTTATTGCAGTACGCCAGCTTAATCCAAAACTCAAAGGACCGATTCTGTGTTTTGTAGGCCCTCCGGGAACGGGAAAGACTTCCCTTGGCAAGTCGGTTGCCAGAGCTCTCAACCGTAATTTTGTGCGCATCTCTTTAGGCGGTGTACGGGACGAAGCGGAAATACGTGGTCACCGAAAAACCTACGTAGGAGCACTTCCCGGGAAAATCATTCAGGCCATGAAAAAAGCCGACACCCGGAATCCGGTCTTTCTTCTGGATGAAATCGACAAGATCAATTCAGATTTCCGGGGAGATCCCGCATCTGCCCTGCTGGAAGTTTTAGACCCTGAGCAGAATTCAAGCTTTACCGATCATTACCTTGAAGTCCCCTACGACTTAAGCGAGGTCATGTTCATTACTACCGCCAATTCAACCCACTCCATTCCACATCCCCTTCTTGACCGTATGGAGGTCATTGAAGTTCCCGGCTATACCGACATAGAAAAAGTCGCCATCGCCACGAATTTCATCATACCAAAACAGCTTAAGGAAAACGGTCTGGACTGGGCTGATGTCAGGTTTACCGATCAGGGTATTCTCGGTCTCATTCATTCCTACACAATGGAATCCGGTGTGCGGAACCTGGAGCGTGAAGTTTCCTCCATCATAAGGAAAATCGCAAGACAGGCAGTCAAGGACGGCTTCACTGAAATAGAAAAGCGCAGCGAACCCTTTGCCATGACGGTGGATGAGAACAGCCTTTCAGGCTATCTCGGAAAAGAAAAATTCGTGAAGGACCTCCGTTATAAGGAAATGAAACCGGGGCTTGCTCATGGTCTTGCCTGGACCGAAATGGGAGGAACCCTTCTTCCCGTAGAAGTTGCGTCTTTCAGCGGCTCGGGCGAACTGATCCTGACCGGCAGTCTGGGAGACGTCATGAAAGAAAGCGCGCGTACTGCCCTTTCTTTTTTGAAGGCTAACAGGGCCTGTCTCGGCCTTCCCCAGGATTTCCAGAAAGAAATAGATATACATATTCACGTTCCTGAAGGAGCAATCCCAAAAGACGGGCCTTCCGCCGGTATCACCTTGACCGCGGCACTGTATTCCCTGTTTAAAAAAACGCCGCTTTTACAGGGTTTCGCCATGACCGGAGAAATCACCCTCACCGGAAGAATACTGCCCATTGGCGGTGTTAAAGAAAAAGTACTGGCCGCGTACCGGAATGAAATGACGGATGTCATTCTTCCCGAACAAAACAAGAAGGACCTTGAGGACATCCCTGAAGAAGTGCAGGAAAAGACCCGGTTCCATTTTCTTTCTTCTGCCATTGAGGGTTTAAAATTACTGTTCCCCGATCTTGTTTTTGACGATAATACAAATGCAGAAGAAAATTCCGCTTGAAATTATGGCCTCTGCACCTATATAATTTGAAGTAACAGGAGGATTGTTTTGAAGCCAATAATGAAACGTCTACTCATATTGAGTGTTCTGTTGTTTGTGGCGGGGCAGTCGATACAGTTGTTTTCTGATGAATCGGAGTTTTTCTTTAAAAGCGTACCGATCATGAAGATATATCCCCATAAACTCGGTTACCGGATACTCTATGCCAGAACCAATATGGACGTAGGTGAGTTTTATGTGCCCTTGAAATGGTTCCAGTATGATCCCGCCGAAGGCGGCGTTCATAAGGGAGAGCTTGTAATGGGCATGGATAGTTCCTACCCCTATTTCTCAATCTTCTGGAAAAATGGAGAATTTGACCATATCCGGCTGTATCTGCAAAAGGACCGTCGGGATCCCAGCTGGGGCGATATACCCAAGAATGTAGATATTGATGATAAATTTGAGGTTGAAACCCTCGAACTTGAGTTTTGAAACCCGATATACCCCATATCCAGAAGGCCATCCGGGAAGAAAACTTCGACGGATGGCTTTTTTATAATTTCAATCACCTGGACCCTGTTTCCGACGACCTTCTTTGCGTGAAGTCCGGCATGACCAATTCCCGGCGTTGGGTGTATGTCATCCCTTCCGAAGGTGATCCAGTGGCTGTATGTCACCGAATCGAGACGGACATCCTCAGTCATCTGCCGGGTACAAAGCTTTTCTATTCTGGAAGAGATGAGTTCAGTAAGCTCCTTTCCCGGTTTTCCGGAATGCGGCTTGCAGCCCAGTTTTCACGGGATATTCCGGCCATCTCTTTTTTAGACGCGGGGATGTATCAATTATGCGTCAGTCTTGGCATAAACCTGGATTCCTCCGCTGGCGTTCTGCAGCGGCAGTCAGGCGTTCTTTCGACCGACGATCTGGCCTCCCACTCCAGAGCCGCCTATCATTTGTACGAAATAATTTCAAATACGTGGAATCGCCTGAGATCCATGAAGGAACTGCCGTCCGAACAAGAGGTTATGTCATGGATACTGAAAGAGTTTACCCGGCGGAACCTCCGTACCGTTCATGTCCCCATCGTTGCCTCCGGAAAAAACTCAGCAAACCCTCATTTCGATACATCAGGGTCTACAAAACTCATCGGCCTTAACGAAGTGCTGCAGCTGGATATCTGGGCAGCAGAACAGGATGGTGTCTGGGCTGATATTTCCTGGATAGGGTTTACCGGCAGCGAGGTTCCCGCTCAGGCAGCATCAGTTTTTCATGCAGCAATCGGCGCCCGCGACGCAGGCATCGCTTTTATCCGTGAAGGACTCGAAGAAAAAAGAAAAATCAGCGGGGCGGAGGTGGATGTCCGGGTACGGGATTACATACGGGAAAAAGGGTACGAACACGGCATTCTTCATCGGACCGGCCATGGAATAGACCGGGTGTTGCACGGATGGGGCGCTAACATAGACAGTGTTGAATTTCCCGATCACCGCTTGCTGCTCGAAGGTTCCTGTTTTTCCATTGAACCCGGTATATATCTACAAGAGTTTGGCATGCGCACAGAGATCAACTGCATTATTCAATCAGGACGTGCTATAGTTACAGGACCTTCGCTACAGCAGGATATACTTATCTTTTAGGGAGCACACATGGAACTTACCGTCCCTGACGAAGTTATAACATTTTTGGGTACATACACCCGCTACCTGATTATCGGACACGAAGAACCGGACGGTGATTGTCTTGGCAGCCAGATCGGGCTGTCTGCCTACGTACGCGCCCGCGGAAAAGAAGCAGTACTCCTTTCTCCCGGACCCTTCACCCGGCCAGAAATCACACGCTACGAAAACAATTTCTCTTCCCGCATGCCAAAGCCTGCAGAGGACAGCGCAGTCGTAATTCTGGACTGCTCCACCGCCGACCGTATCGGCCTCTATTCCTCCCTCATCAAAGCCCTGCCATCTCTCGTTATTGATCACCACAAGACCGGAAAGGATTTTGGAGACATTCGGTGGATAGTGCCGGAAATTCCCGCTGTCACGCTTATGATACATGCGCTTTTCACAGCCACAGGAATACCCGTAGACACGCAAACACGGGAAGCATTACTTCTTGGCCTTGCTACTGATACCGGATTTTTCCGCCACCTGGAAGAAGAGGGAAGCTGGGTTTTCAGAGCGGCCGCCGACCTTATCGGTGGTACAGTGCATCCCAAAAGCACTTACCGGCTTATGTACGGAAACCGAAGCCTCAATTCCCGCATACTTTTGGGAAGGATCCTTTCACGGGTACGTTCCCACTGCGGCGGCCTCCTGTTAACTTCCTGGGAAAGCCTTGAAGACTCCCGGGAACTGGGCCAGGCGGCCCGGGACTCCGATCTTTTATACAGTATCCTTATGGGTACCAAGGGTATGGACGCTCTTTTCATCATCAGAGACGAGAGCGAAACCAAGATTTCCATCGGCCTTCGATCATTGGAAATAGCCGATGTCAGCATCATCGCCAGGGATTTCGGAGGGGGCGGGCATATGAGAGCTGCTGGATTTCAGTCTTCTGAACCTCGGGAAGTTGTGGAAAAAAAACTCATTGCCATATTTTCTGATATTTTTTGTCAAAAATAAAATATAATCTGTTGGTTTTTTTCCCGGTATTTTGTATGTTCTTGATACATCCGGTGGAGATGTAAGGAAAGCCGCTTCGATCCCCTGCCTCCACCGATTTTTCCAAGGAGCCCTTATGGGAACACATTTACTTGATAAAGTCTGGAACATACACAAGGTAAAAACTCTTCCATCTGGACAGGATCAATTGTTCATTGGCCTCCATCTCATTCATGAGGTCACTTCACCCCAGGCCTTCGCCATGCTCAAAGAGCAGGGACTGTCGGTCATGTATCCTGACAGGACTTTTGCCACCGTCGATCACATAGTACCTACCGATACCCAGGAAAGGCCGTTCAAAGATCCTCTTGCGGAAAACATGATGGCGGAACTTGATAAAAACACCAGTCAGCACGATATAACATTTTTCGATCTCT
>JAFGQL010000169.1 GCA_016935695.1 Spirochaetales bacterium | reverse complement strand
TACAGAACCTCTGTCGTCTGACTGGATGCCGGTCCAGGTGTTTTGTGAAAAATGCAAGTGCGATACCACCGTTGTTGACGGTTGGGATGGTGAATGGGGTATTTCCTACCGCTGTTCATCCTGCGGACATCAAGGTAATCCTGACCTGCGTACGACCGACTGCGCCAAGCTGCCCTGGCGTATAGACTGGCCCATGCGCTGGAGCCGGGAAGGGGTGGATTTTGAGCCTGCGGGCAAGGATCATCATTCCGAGGGCGGTAGTTTTGATACGGCAAAGAAGATCGTGAAAGAGGTGTATGGAGCTGAACCTCCGGTCACTTTCCAGTATGATTTTGTGAGGATTAAGGGCCGGGGCGGAAAAATATCTTCGTCCTCGGGCGAGGTGGTCAGTCTCGTTGATGTCCTTGAAGTATACACACCGGAAGTGACAAGGTTCATTTTCGCGGGAACCAGGCCGAACACCGAGTTCGCCATTTCCTTTGATCTGGATGTGCTGAAAATTTACGAAGACTATGAAAAATGCGAGCGCCTCTACTTCACCGAGGCCGAATCGGAGAAGGCGAGAAAAAAGAAAGAAAAAAGCGACCGTATTTACGAACTGTCCCAGGTTGACCAGGTGCCGTCGGTCATGCCGTATCAGATTCCGATCCGCCATTTGTGCAATCTGCTGCAGGTCCACGACGGAAATGTCGACGCGGTTATCGACTCTCTTGGGGATGTGTCGCCCGATCAGAGCGAGCGGTTCCGTATGAAGGCGGCCTGCGCCTGGAACTGGATACGCCAGTTTGCTCCAGAGGATTTCCGGTTTGCGGTCAAAACCGGCAGTGAACAGCCGGTCGACGTGAGTCCGGAAGAAAAGACAGCATTACAGGGTATGCTGTCCCTGGTCAGGGGTATGGATTCCATGGATGAAAAAGCAGTCGCTGAGGCTATATATGCGGTGGCCCGGGAATCGGGAATTGAACCGGCAGACCTGTTTACTGTCACCTACCGGGCGCTTATCGGCAAGGAAAAGGGGCCGCGTCTTGCGAGTTTCATAAAAACCCTTGGAAGGAAGAAATGCGAGGCTATTTTGGCTGCGTATGCTGACAAGGTTTGACGATAAACAGATAGTCCCCTTCGTTATACATACAGGCCGCCTGGGCAGTGCCCGGGGCGGCCTGTTTTTTAAGGGTGCGGGATAATTCACTCAATGACGGATCCGTTGCTGCTTCAGGGTGTACTTTCGTGAAACCTTCCGGGCAGCCTCCGGCTTCTGCCTGCCGGGGGATTCTCCCCGCGAGTCCGCCCAGTTTCATTCCTCTGCACAGAATTTCCGCGGTGTCCAAAAGGATTCCCATCGCCCGCTTTCCTGTTTTCGTTTTTTCGAACGCCCCCATGGTGATCAGAAGCCATACTTCAAAGCCGGTTTCAAGTTTTGTAAGGGTTATAGTAGCTCTGAGTTTTGTTCTGTGAAAGAATCCCAAAATGATGTCCGACGTGTCGGTCTCCCTGGTCATCTGCCGTACGGATACTTTCGCCGGTTGCGCCCAGCCGTCTTCTATGATGGCTTCATAGCGCATGAGGACAGCCTTGTGGTAATCCTCGGTTCCGGGATAGACCCGGCGTACGACTCCACGGTAAAAGGGGTGCAGTTTTCTCAAGGCGGTTCGCCACTGAGGGCTGTCTACCAGGTCCCATGCAAACTTTTTTCCCGTTTTCATGAGCTGTACTGCCTAACGCACCAATCGGCGTAACAGCGGATCTTTGGTGCGCCATTTCTTATGGACCTTCACCTGGAGGTCCAGGTCGACTGCCCGGGGAAACAGGGTCCTGAGCTCCCGTTCCGCTTCAAACCGTATTGTCTTGATAATGCTCCCGCCTTTACCAACGAGGATCCCTTTCTGACTGTCCCGCTCAACAGTGAGGAAAGCCCGTATCCACAGCCGGTCAGTCATGACGCCCCTGTTGTTGGGTTTTCGGGTTTCTTCCATGTCGGCAATTTCCACATAGATCGAGTGAGGCAGTTCCTGTTTTGCATGGGCGATGGCCTTTTCCCGGATTATTTCTGCAGCCCTGAAGGCCGGTTCCTGGTCAGTGTAGAACTCCTCGGGGTAATAGGGATCGCCCTCCGGCGCCGATTCTTCCAGAGCCAGGAGCAACGCGTCAATACCGTCTCCGGTTTTGGCAGAAATACTATAAAGCCTGTCATTGAGGTCAGATTCTTCCAGGAACGCGGAAAGCGACCTGTTTTTGACGGTAAGGGGGTCGTCCGATTTGTTCACCGCGGCAAACACACGATTTTTGTATGGTTCCAAGGCGGTAAGGAGATCATGTTCCTCCTGTCCGGGCTTTCGGGTGCCGTCGATGAGGTACAGAACCAGATCGATTTCCCCAAGGACCGACTCCACCAGTTCCTTCATGTACAGGTTGAACTTCTTGTCCGAGTTGTGGTAGCCGGGGGTATCGACGAACACGAACTGGCACCCCGGACGGTGGACGATGCCGCGGATCTTGTTGCGGGTGGTCTGCGGCGTGGGCGACACAATGGACACCTTGTGTCCGCATACCCAGTTGATGAAGGTGGATTTACCCGATGAAGGGCGTCCGACAATGGCGATAAATGCTGATTTCATTAACCCAAAGAGTAGCGTAAAGGGGGACGTCAGGTCTACGGGGGGGGG
>JAFGQL010000168.1 GCA_016935695.1 Spirochaetales bacterium | reverse complement strand
GAGATGCGGCTTAGCCGACAGCGAGCGCTGAGTCCAGAGGGAGACGGAATCCGAAGGATGACGGCGACCGCAAAAAAGCGATGAGCAGCTTTGCTGACTCTGAGCGCTGAGGCAAGCGGAGGTGGAGGCGGAACGCCGATACCGACCGTATTAAAGCGAGATGCGGCTTAGCCGACAGCGAGCGCTGAGTCCAGAGGGAGACGGAATCCGAAGGATGACGGCGACCGTATTAAAGGAGAACGAGAATGAAGAGAACAGTAATGATGCTTATGTGTATGTTGACGGGGTTTCTGCTGTCGGCTGTTGATTTCAGCGCTGCAGATGATCTGCATGTGAAAGGTGATTACCAGGAGGCCATATCCCTGCTTTCCGGAATGTTGGATGATGGACTATCGGGCAGCGATACAGCCGAGGTCTGCTGGCGCCTTGCCCGTGCCCAGATGGAGCTGACCGATATCATGAAGCGCGATGGAGGCGACAAGGACGCGGTCCTTGCAGGTTTTGAACAGGGTATTGCCTACGCGGAGAGGGGCATTCAGGCAGATCCGGAAAGTTATCTTTCTTTTTTCTGGCGTTCTGCAAACACGGGAAAATGGGGACAGACCAAGGGAATTCTTGACTCCCTGGACAAGGCAAAGCCCATGCGGGATGACCTGGAAAAAGCGATAAACATTAACCCAAGCCACGGCGAGTCCTGGAAAGTCCTTGGCATGCTCTACAGCCAGGTGCCGGGAATGATTTCCTTCGGCGACAAAGATGCTGCGGTTTCACTTGGACGTAAAAGCGTAGATTCACGGGATGCCGCCGATGATTTCGATAATCACTTTGAACTGGCAAAAATACTCATTGCCCGGGACTGGAGCGCCTCTAAGCGTACGAAAGCCCTGGACAAGAAACGAGCCCGGTTTCAGAAGGAAACAAACCTTCTGGACAAGCATTTTTACTATGAAGGAATACTGGATTTTAACAGTGTGCCGGCCTATTCTTACCGGTCATTGGCGGAACTTTCGGACAAGGAAGAAGCCCTGGAACTCCTTACCTGGGTGAAGGCCCAGATTGAACGGCTTCCCAATAAAAAGGCATCGGATTACCGCGTATTAGAGGATGTAAACGGGGAACTTCAGGCTTTGCAATAAACCTTGATCCGGCATTTTCATTTTGACCTCGCGGTGAGCTATGAGTATTTTACAAAAGGATGATATAAAGGAAATTATATATAGATAATCTGCCCAGAGGCAGGCGGAGGAAAAAAAATGAATCTACATACCCGCGTTATGAAACCGCATTTACTGATCAGTGCCGTTACCGTTTTCTTTGTCCTGTCGTCCTGCGGCGGTGTGAGTGAAGAAACAGACGGCGGTGCCCAGGCTTCTGCGTGGGTCCCCGATGAACGGGCGGCAATTGCCGTTGAGGTGCTGGAAATTACAGAAGGGAGTCTGATTCCCCTTATTGAAGCTTCCGGCGTCATTCAGGGTATGTACGAGGCGGATATCATTCCTGAAACCTCCGGGAGAATCCGTGCTGTGGAAGCATCTCTCGGCCAGGAGGTTAAAAAGGGCGATCTTCTGTTTCTGGTAGAGGATGATATCCCTCTGTTGAACAGAGACCTCGCCCGGCAGCAGTACGAAACGGTCTCAACGGATTTTGATGCGATTGAATCAAGTTATAAAAAGGGCGGTGTTTCCCGCAGCGATTACAATAATGCCCGGTCCCGTCTTCTCCAGATAAAAACTTCCTATGAAACAGCCAAGCGGGCGTTTGAAAATACCCGGGTACGTTCTCCCATAGACGGTACCATTTCGTCGTTATCGACTCAAATAAGTGTGGGTAATTACGTGAATCCGGGGATCAAGGCCGGCCGTATAGCCGACACGTCACGGCTTATGATGGAAATCTCCCTTGGCGAACGCCAGGTGCGTCTTGTGGAACCGGGCATGACTGCCCGTATTCAGACTGCGCGCCCCGCCTATACTGTTGATGCCGTTGTCACTGCTGTAGGGACGGGTGCTGATCCGTCAACAGCCAGTTTCCCTGTACGCCTGGAATGGGAGAACACAAATGGTGTCTTCGGGTATTCCGGGATCGGAGCCCGGGTTACCATACCTGTTCAGGGCCGCCCGGGAGAACTGGTAATACCCACGTCTGCAATAGTTAACAGAGACAGAAAACAGGCGGTATTTATAGAAAAAGATAATCGGAGTGAACTCAGGTTCATAGAAACCGGTGAAATTCTGGGAGGCAGGACCCTTGTTGTCTCGGGCATAGCGGCCGGTGAACGGCTCATCATCAGCGCCCTCTCTGCTCTGGGCGACGGGTATCCGGTAAAGGCGACTCTCGCAGGAAGTACAGGAAGCTGGAAATGAGTATAAGTACTTTTTCAGCAAAAAACCCGGTGTTTATTAACATCCTCATGATTACATTGTTTGTCCTGGGATTTTTCAGTCTTCAACGGCTGCCGCGGGAACAGTTTGCAGAAGTGCCTTTTTTCTGGGTGAATATCACCGTACCGTTTCCCGGCGCAGGCGCAGAAGATGTCGAACAGTTGGTAACCATCCCAATAGAAGATGAAATGAGCGGGCTTAAAAATGTGGAGGAAATTCAGTCCACATCCAGCGAGGGGATAAGCGTTGTTTCGGTCCGTTTTGAAAGCACCATCAGCCAGGAGACCTTTGACACTCTTTTTCAGGACGTGGCGACCAGATTTTCCCGGGTACTGCTTCCTGACGGGGTGTTGAAGGAACGCATTGATGCATTTTCTTCCAATGATTTTACGCCGGTTATTGAACTGGTTTTATCCGGTGATGTCGAGTATGCATCTCTGGTGCTGGCTGCGGAAGACATGGCCAAGGAAATACAGCGTGTTGCCGATGTTTCGGAAGCAGAACTTATCGGCGTACGTGAACGGGAAATACTTATAGAAGTAAACCAGAAGCGTCTTGGGAGCGCGGGGGTAACCCTCGATGAAATAGTACAGGCGCTGCGGGTCAGGAACCTGAATATACCCGGTGGCAATGTGAAGACGCCCACCAGGGAATATCTGGTCCGTACTACCGGTGAGCTGGAAAAGATTGACGATTTTTCCGGGGTCATCATCCGCAGGGCCAGCGGATCAAGCGGTGTCCTGTATGTCCGGGATGTGGCTTCCGTACAGGAAACGTACAAAGATGAAGGCAGTATCGCCCGTTTTGACGGCCGTCCAGCGGCGACTATACGGGTGTCCAAAGTACCCAAAGGGAATTCCATTCAGATTGCCGCCGATGTTAATAAAATTGTAGAAAAATGGGAAAACAAACTTAGCGATGAGATCAACATCTCGGTGCTGAACGATTCAACAGTACAGATACGGAAAAGTCTGGATGTGCTGTTAAGCAATGCGGTGCTCGGGCTGATACTGCTGGTAATTATTCTCTATTTTTTCATTGGTCTCCGGAATTCATTGATGACCGCCCTGGGTATTCCTCTTACGTTTGCCATGACGGTTATTGTTCTGGACATCATGGGAGAAACCTTCAATTCGAATACCCTCTTTGGCATGGTGTTAGTTCTTGGTCTGATTGTTGACCATGCAATCGTTATCATAGAAAACAGTTACCGGCTTCAGCAGGAGGGGCTTTCACGGCATGAAGCAGCCGTGAAGGGTGCTGATCAGGTTATATGGCCTGTTATAGCCGCTACCGGCACCACAGTAGCAGCGTTTCTTCCCCTGATGATACTGCCGGGGACAATCGGCCGGTTTCTACGGGTTATTCCCCTGACGGTAACCATTGCTCTTGTGGCCAGTACCTTTGAGGCCCTGTTTTTTCTTCCTTCACATTATGCGGATTGGCCCGGCAAAGATCATGATGAAGGGAAAGGCAGATTTTTCAGAACAGTCAGGAACGGATATGAACAGCTTTTGAAAAAACTGTACCGTATTAAGGGGCGGACAGTAGCGGCGGCTGTCGTGATCATAATTGCCGTTCTTAGTCTTACCGCGACTCTTCGTCAGGATTTATTCAGCGCAGAAGATTTCCGCGTTTTTTACATAAATATTACCCTGCCTGTAGGTACCTCTTCCGAGAGAACCGATGAAGTGGTTGGCAGGTATGAACAAAGGCTGCTGCCCCTGGTCGGAAACGGGGAAATAACCGCCATAAGTTCATCGATTGGCTTTCTTGCAAGCGGATCAGGGAACACCCGTCAGGGAAATGTGGCACAAATTCTGGTGGATTTAGCCGAAGAAGGCACGGGCGGACTGCGGCCCGTGGCTGAGATCATGGCAGAAGTGAAAGCCATCACTGAAGATATCCCAGGACCTGACAAAGTTTTTTTCCGCAAGGCGGTAAACGGCCCGCCCCAGGACCCGCCGGTAAGTTTTCGTTTGTTTGGTGACAATCTGGAAGGACTGGCAACTGTCGCTCAGGCGATCCGGGAGGGCCTTGCCGGGTATCCAGAATTGCTGAACATTAATGACGACTTGAGCGGAGGAAAGCCTGAGTTAAAAATAGTAGTGAATGAAGAGCGGGCCGCGGCATACGGCTTGAATGTCCTCTCAATTGGGCAGTATATACGCGCTGCGGTATCCGGCGTCGAGGCAACGACGTATGTGAGGAACAACACCGCAGTTGATGTAAGGGTCACTTTCATGCGGTCGGGACGCTTCAGTGCTGATGAAGTGGTCCAGCTGTACATTCCCACCCGCGACGGAAGGGAAATCCCTTTCAGCGCTGTCGCCGATGTGGTAACCGATGAGTCCCCGTCCACAATTAATCGGGTAGACGGCCGCCGTGT
>JAFGQL010000030.1 GCA_016935695.1 Spirochaetales bacterium | reverse complement strand
CCGCAGCTTTCGAACAGCTCCTCGAACACATGGTGCATCGAATAAAAGGAAGGCCCCTTGTCAAAACGGAAGCCGCCGATCTGTACCGAGGATGCTTTACCGCCGGGCCCCTGGTTCTTTTCAAACACGTCTACCTCATACCCGGCCCGTGCCAGCCTGGCTGCGGCGGACATGCCGGCGAATCCGGCGCCGATGACCGTTACCCGGTTTTTCACCTTAAGCCTGCCGTGTACCGGGAGATCAAGGCATACAGGGCGCCGGTTATGCCGAGAAGGCTGAAATTATAGAAAAAATCCTCGATCGGTATGCTGGTGATTCTTACGCCGGTCACATAGGCAGGACCGTATTCCACCACCGGCAGCGCAGTGAGGACACCGTTGAAGATCAGAAAGGGCAGGTAGCTGATCAGCAGGAACAGAAGGAAATGCCTGCTGTGCAGCAGACCAAGATGGGTTATGAGGATTACCGCCAGTGCGGCGCTCGCCAGGGCCAGCACCGTGTACCCTTTCCCGCTGAACGGGATTATCATTGTCAGCATGACCAGGGCAAGGGTGTATCCGGCCCAGCGGGGAATGTTCAGCCGTTTTTCCGGGAAATAGGCTCTGAGGACCTCATACACAAAGAGGCAGGAGTAGGGTACCGTGATGAAAAACAGTATTTCTCCCAAAGGAAGCCCCAACAGCACCGGGCCGCCGGCAAATACCTTGTTAAAGGACCAGTGGCCGATACCGGTCACGATGATGTCCCAGATGATATACAGAGTGCTGACCGGGATCATGGCAGCCAGGATTCGGGGCAGATGAGTGTAGAAATGCACCTTCCTGTCAAAGGAAAGAACAAGAGGGAAAAAGAGAATTGCCAGGTTCACATAGACATACAAATTCATGAAAACCATATTGCAGCTCCGTTTTTAAGGGCTTGAATGATGATGCGGGCTTTTTTGGGCTTGCACTTTTTCTCGAAGACGATGTGAGGGTCTTTCTGTATGGCCCGGGCAGTCCAGTTGTACATGTCGCCGGCGGTCTTGATGGCGATGCGGTAACGCTTTGGAATGAACCTGTAGCCCTGTTCGGCTTCCTTCTGCCATTGCTCATACAGGGAAAGGTGGTAGTGCACAAAGGCGGAGAATTCGTCGGGATAGGCATAGGCGTAGTCCCGGGACAGATCCTTCAACGGAGTGCCGTCAAGGCACAGATACCGCCGTCCGAAGGACAGGTCCTCATCTATGTCCCGGATAAAGTTGATGTACTGCATGGCCCTTCCAAGCATTCTGGCGGCGTGGAAGGCCTTTTCATCCAGATCCATGATGGACGCCATGAAAAGTCCTATAACCTCGGCAGATCCGTACACGTAGTGCAGGGTTTCCTCCACACTGTCATATTCCTTCTTATGAAGGTCCGCTTCCATAGCGTCGAGAAAGGCATTCACCCATTCATCGGGAAACTGCCTCATGCGTTTCAGGGCGATGAAATCGTCGATGATCAGGTTCCCTGAAGGGCTGCCCTTGAGCGCGCTGTCGTAAGCACGTCGGAAATTCTCAAAACCCCGGGCGTCCTGGGGTACGCAATCCACGTAATTGTCGGCGACCCGTACGAAGGAGTACAGGTGATGGACCTGGACTCTTACCTCCGGCGGAAAAAACAGGCTTGAATTGAAGTAGGTGGTGCTTCCCTTTTTGAACACTTCCCGGTGTTCGGCGTCCAGTTTCATGAAACCTCGCTTGCCAGGGCGTTTGCCGCCAGTTCAGCGGCGATCAGTACCATGGGTACCCCTACACCGGGGTGGGTGTACTGCCCCGCGAAATAACACCCGCCCAGTTTTTTACTGCGGATGTGGGGACGGAACACCGCGGTCTGGAACAGGGTGTGGGACAAACCCAGTGCCGTTCCCTTGAATGCGTTGTAGTCCGCGGCAAAATCCCGTTGACTGTATATGCGCATGACGTCGATATGTTCTGTGATGGATTCGCCGGTAACGCGCTCAATATGGGCAATGACCGAACGGGCGTAGGACTCCCTCTGCTCATCGCTGTCAGAAAGGCCGGGGGCCGAGGGTACAAGGACAAACAGGTTTTCGCACCCTTGCGGAGCAGCGGAGCCGTCGGTCTTGGAGATGGCGCTCAGGTAAAAACAGGGGTCTTCCGGCCAGCCGGGTTTTTTGAAAATCGCATTGAAATGGTCCTGCCAGACCGGCTGGAAATAGAGGTTGTGATGGACCAGGTTTTTCAAAGTTTTGTTCAATCCTATAAACAGGATGAACATGGATGGCGCCAGCACCCGTTTTTCCCAGTATTTAGCCGGGTAGCTTACATACTCATCGGGCATGAGGGACATTTCTGCATGGGCGTAATCGGCGTTGATTAACACCGCGTCGGCGTCAATTTTTTCTCCGTGTACCTGCACCCCCGATGCTTTCCCGTTTTTGTGGAGGATTTTCTCTACCGGCGAAGCGGTAAGGATCTCAACCCCCAGTTCTTCGGCCAGCCGGCTGATTGCCTGGGCTGCTCCCGCGAGGCCTTCCCGGGGATAAAACACTCCCTGGTTTATGTCTACATGGGACATGAGGGAGTACATCGACGGCGCGTCCGACGGGTCGGTTCCCAAAAACACCATTGCGTATTCCAGGATCTGCTGTATCCGCCTGTCCTTGAAATACCGGGAAACCATGGTATCCAGTTTGGTGAACACCTGCAGCCGGCTCCCTTCTATAAGCAGGGTTTTGTTGAAAAACTGCCGCAGGCTCCGGTAGTCGCGGTACAGAAACTGTTCTATGGCAGTTGTATACTTGTACTGTGCCTGTTTCATATAGCTTCTGAATCTGGCGGCGCAGCCCGGTTCCATCTGGTCAAAAATGCGTTCCACCTGGGCTCTGTCAGTGGTAATGTCCACTGATTCACCTTCGCCGAAAAAGACCCGGTAGGTGGGGTCAAGCCGGGCCAGTTCATACATGTCTTCTGTTTTTTTTCCTGCAAGTCCAAAGAAGCGGTCAAAGACCTCGGGCATCAGATACCACGACGGACCCATGTCAAAACGGTAGGCCCCCTGGGTGAAATACCGGGCCCTTCCGCCGGTGGTTTCGTTCTTTTCAAACAGCTGTACTTTAAATCCTTTTTTTGCAAGAAGAGCGGCAGCCGACAGACCGCCGAATCCTCCGCCGACAACGGCAACACGTTTCATTATAATACCTCCCGGGCAATCCAAGTATAATAATGCAATGGCACATCCTGCAATTATTTTTTATTTGCCTGTATATGAAAAATTGAATATTTTACTCATATTAAGAAAGAAGGAAGGAATATGGAACACATTGGCATAAGCGACATCGCCTTGTATGTACCGGAAAACGAGCTGGATCTTAAAACACTCATGAAGGAACGGGTACGGTGGAACCCCCGTCTGGAACGCCATCTTGAAAGGGCCTTGAGGGTAACAGGCCAGGAGAAGTTCAGGTTTCCCCATCCCTGGGAAGATACGGTCACCATGGCAGCCGAGGCAGCCCACGGGCTTCTTGGTACCCTCTCTGATGAAGAGCTTGCCGGCATACGGTACCTGACAGTGGGAACGGAAAGCGGTGTGGACCATTCCAAGCCCGTATCTGCCTATGTACAGGGTATGCTGCAGAAGTCAGGAATGGCTTTTCCTTCTTCCATTTCAAGCTTTCAGGTGCAGCACGCCTGTGCCGGGGGTACCCTGGCGCTTCTTTCTGTGGCAGCAATGCTGTCGGTAAACGGACGACGGGAAAAGGGCGTGGTCATCGCATCGGATATTTCCCGTTACGAGACAGAGACAACCGCAGAAATAACTCAAGGGTCCGGGGCTGCCGCCCTTTTGGTAGAGAAGGACCCCCGGCTTTTGTCCCTGGATATTTCAACCGCCGGGTACTGCTCCCAGGACGTTGACGACTTTTTCCGTCCGCTGGGTTCTGAGACAGCCCGGGTGAACGGCCGTTATTCCATGGAATGTTATTTTGACAATCTGCGTAACGCCTTTGAAGACCACGCCGCCAAGGCCGGAATCAGTCCCCGTGAACTTTTGGAACAGACGGATTATTTTGTTCTTCATACTCCCTTTGCCAACATGCCCATGGAAGGAATGCGTCATCTGCTGTCCCGGTATATGGACCTGGACCCGGAACAGGCAGACCTGTATATGGCCAAAAAGGGATTCTTTGAAGGACCGGAAGCCATCAAGAAAATAGGCAACACCTATACCGCTTCCTTGTTCATGACCCTGTCGTTCCTTCTGTACCGGGAATACGCTTCTTCAGGCGATCAGATCCGGGGAAAGAAAGTATTACTTGCCTCCTACGGTTCGGGAAACACCATGGCAGTGGTCTCCGGCGTGATCGCCCATGACGCGCCAGCGGTGATTTCCTCCTGGGACCTCGATGCGCTTCTTTCCAGGAAGCGGGAAGCCTCCTGGGACGACTACCAGACCTGGCTGAACGCAAGCGCCGAACCGGAAAAAGCAAACGCGGTGCTGGCGAGCGTTTATCCGCCAAAGGGAAATTTCTGTCTTGCGTCAATCCGGAAAGACGGGTACCGTGACTACATGTTTATTGATCAGATCGAACGGTACAGGAGCTCGGCATCCATTTCTGCGCAGATGTCGTCGAAGGACGATGAACAGAACAGGGTAGCGGAAGAAAGAGCATAGAAAGAAGGGCATAGAAAAGGTGCAGCGTTTTTTTACCGCGGTTTTTACGGCGATTGTTTTCCTCCTTCCCGCTTTTTCAGAGGACATGGGTACCGAAGCGGTTTTTGACGCGGTTCTTTCAGAAGAATTAACCTACCCACAGGCTTCTGAAAGACTGGAAGAACTCGCATCAGCCGATGACCTGACGGTAAGCCTGCGGGCACGGTATTTTCACAGCGTGCTGGCAAAGTACGCAGGCGAAGAAAGTGTGTCCAGGCAGATAATTCAAACCTGTGTAGATGATATCGCAGTATCACAAATTGCAGGACCAGAGCTAACGCCGGAGCAGCAGACAGATTTTTACCTTCTTACCGGCGATATCTACAACCAGATGGCCCAGAACCTCCGGGGATTCAATGCCCTGTCATACGCGCGAAAGGCAAAGAACTCCTTCGAAACAGCCTTGGTGCATGACCCAGAGAACGCCTGGGCGGCCCTGGGCTTGAGCCTGTATCTGTTTCACGCCCCGGGGATTGCCGGCGGCTCCCGGGAGGTGGCCATGGGCATGTTAAAGGAGCTGGCCGGCAGCGCTGAACATGAGCCGCAGCTGAGGTATATGATACATCTGTGGCTGTTCATTACCGCCCGGGAAACCGGCGATACGGCCCTTGAAAGAAAGGGACGCACTGTCATAGATGAAATGTATCCCGACAATATGATCCGGCGGGGTATTGTCGCCCGGTATGAGAAGT
>JAFGQL010000029.1 GCA_016935695.1 Spirochaetales bacterium | reverse complement strand
CGTCATTTCCATTCTTACCCGCCTGAACGACCTTTCCGCTTGATACCTCAGGTATAACTCTCTCATGGGTGTGCCTTTTCCGTTCATCTTGTTTTTCATGTTTCCTCCTTGGAATAACCTGTTATTGTAACCGGTTACAATACATGCCAAAAAAAATATACACATCGGCTATGCAGATTCCCGCCGTATCAGTTCGACAGGCATGACCACATTCGATATCGCTTTATCGTGTAAGGACCCTGTGATGGCCTTTGCCAGTAATTTGCCCCCCTCGGCAATGTGCTGGCTGATGCTGGTGAGTGCCGGTTTGACGTAGGAAGCCACTTCTATATCATCAAACCCGACGATGGCAATGTCCTCCGGTACGCGGATGCCCTTTTCCGCCAGTACCTTCATGGCCCCGATGGCCATGAGATCGCTGAAGGCGAAAACACCGTCAATTTTATTATCCCGGGTAAGGAGCTCTTCCATGACGGTCCTGCCGGATTCTTCGCCGTAGGTGCCGTGGAGAATCAAGCGCGTGTCCAGGGTAATTCCTTTGTTCCGGGCCATGTCGGTGCAGCCGGCTAAGCGGTTTGCGGTATCGCGTTCTTCTACAGGACCGCACAAACAGGCGATGTTTTTGCAGCCCCTGGACACAAGCAGCTCCGCTGCCATGGAGCCCCCCGTGTAATCGTCTCCCCGGACAGAATTGAATCTTCCTTCGCCGTATCCCCAGGCCACGAACGGCGCACCCATGTCCAGCAGGTGGGTAATATGATTGTGCTTCCGTTCTGAGGTAACAAGAATAAAGCCGTCCACCTTGCCTGAATCCAGGTATTGGGCCGCCCAATCGGTATTTTTCGGGTCCACATGAAGAACCAGCATGTCGTAACCCATTTCATGGAGGCCGATGGCGGCGCCGCCCATGAGTTCAATGGAGAAGGGGTCGGAAATCTGGCAGCTGCCCTTGCTGTAGGCATGGGTTACAAACCCGATGGTGCGGCTGGAACGGAGACTCAAATTCCTGGCGATAGAGCTGGGAAGGAATGCGTGTTCCTTGGCAATGTTCACGATCAGTTCTTTCGTTTCCTGGTTTACGAGAGGGCTGCCATTAAGGGCACGTGAAACGGTCGCTTTTGAGACCCCCGCGATCCTTGCGATATCGTTAATAGAATGAAGTTTTTTCTTTCCCATTTCTCTTTTCTTTGCAACCGGTTACATTATAATCCTGTACCATCTTTTTGTCCATAACAGCAGAAAGAGAAATTGCTTTTTTATCATAAAACCCCTATCATCCTGGATCTGACGGACTGTTCAAGACCGTAAGACCATTTTCTTGCCGAATCTCGGCATATACCTAGTGGAATAACATGATACACATTTCGAATTTAAGGGTTTCCCACGGAGACCGGACCCTGTTCAGGAACGGAAGCTTTGTCATAGGCGACAAGGACAAAATCGGCCTTGTCGGTCCCAACGGCGCAGGGAAGACCACTGTATTCAAGCTCCTCGCCGGCATTGAGACCCCCGACGAGGGGACCATCACCGTCGACCCGGGTACAAGCATCGGTTACTTTTTCCAGGATGTGGGAGAAATGGCGGGACGAAGCTGCCTGGAAGAAGTACTGGCCGGCGCGGGCAGGACCCATGAGCTCGGGATGCAAATGGCCGAATTGGAACACCGCATGGCCGATCCGGACGGCCCGGGTTTGAGCGACGAGGAGATGGACCTCTACGGCGAGATACAGCAGGAATTCCAGCATCGGGGCGGTTACGAGCTTGAGAGCAACGCCGAGACCATTCTGGAAGGCCTGGGGATCGGCCGGGAACGCCGGAATGAACCTGTAGAGGCCTTCTCGGGGGGATGGAAGATGCGCATAGCCCTGGCACGTATTCTTTTGCTTGCTCCGGATGTGCTCCTCATAGACGAACCGACCAATCATCTGGATGTCGAATCGATCGTCTGGCTGGAATCCTGGCTTGCCTCCTTTCCGGGCGCACTGGTCATGACCAGCCACGACCGGGAATTCATGACCCGACTGTGCAGTATTACCGTGGAGGTGGCCGACGGCGCGATTTCCGTGTATTCGGGGAACTACGATTTCTATCTGTCAGAACGGGAATTGCGCCGGGAACAATTGATTGCATCCTACAAACGGCAGCAGGCCATGCTTGCCAAGGAAGAGGAATTCATAGCCCGTTTTGCAGCCAGGGCCTCCCATGCCGCCCAGGTTCAGTCCCGGATAAAAACGATAGAGAAAATAGAAAGGATCGAGCTGCCTTCGGAACAAAAACGGATCAAATTCAATTTTGAGCCTTCACGGCGATCCGGGGACATTGTCGTCGACATGAAAGACCTGTCAAAAACCTGGCAGCGGCAGGATGGGTCGCCGGTGCCTGTCTTTTCAGGGATAACGGGAACGGTGAACAGGCTGAACAAGATTGCCCTTACCGGGATTAACGGCGCGGGTAAATCGACCCTGCTGAAGGTGATAACCGGTCAGACTCCTCCAAGCGGAGGCATCTGCAATCTTGGAGCGTCGGTCAATCTGGGGTATTTCAGTCAGTACTCATCGGATGTTCTTCTTCCCCACAGGACCGTATACGAAGAGGTTTCCGAACGGCTGCCTCAGGCGACCATAGGTTATGTCAGGAACCTTCTCGGCGCGTTCCTGTTCTCCGGCGATGATGCAGACAAGAAGATATCGGTGTTGTCAGGCGGTGAGAAGAGCAGGGTGATGCTGGCCTGTATCCTGTCCCAGCCGGTGAATTTCCTGGTCCTCGACGAACCGACGAACCATCTGGATATCGTGAGCAGGGAGATCCTTCTGGATTTCTTGCAGGTGTTTGAGGGGACCATCATGATCGTGAGCCATGACCGCTATTTCCTCAAACACCTGGTCAACAGGGTATTCGAGATCGATCATGGCCGCCTCAAGGTATTCGAAGGAGATTATGCTTATTATCTGAGCAGGACGGAGACAATCCAGAGATTATAGGTTTCATTCCCGGCATTGACACACCTACACATGAGTCATATCTTTGTGTAGGGTCAAAATGGGAACATACATATTAAGCAAAGAACGTGTCGTAGATTTCAAACTCGATGAAAAGCAGTACAACGTACTCATACGAATTACCAGTCCGGGCGTTGCCTATACGGATCTGAAACACAAACGAACTTACAGGGACATTCTGGAGCTCCAGTTTTTTGATTTTCCCGATGACAGTTCTGGTTTGTATATCTTCAACGATACAAACTTGAAAAAGTGTCTGACGTTTTTTCAGAAGCACAAGAATTGCCAGAACATGGTCATCCACTGCGAAAAAGGAATAAGCCGGAGCGCCGGCGTCGCCGTCGGATGGTTTCTGTTCAATGACAACCACCACAGCATTTACAAGCTGTATCACGAAGACAAGCATATGCCCAACCGTCTGATAGTCGATCATTTTTACGAAGCCTTGAAGCAGGATGTAAGACGAATAGATAAATGGGAAAAAGAGCGGTTCGAGCGGCTTACCGGGAAGAAATATCCGGGCGGAAAATGAACAGGGCTCCGTCAAAAAATTCCGTTCATAACAAAAATCTGTGGATTGCCCGACGAAGTTTGCTATACTTGAATACAGATAACACTTTTCCTGCAACAAGGAGTTCCGATGTCACCCCATAAAGACAAGAACCAGATGAAGACCTTCGTAATCGACACTAATGTATTCATTCACAAACCCGACGCAGCCCTGTCATTCAAGGACAACGAAATCGTTGTTCCACTCTGGGTCCTGGAAGAGCTGGATAAGCTGAAAACCTTTTCCGATGAGAAAGGCCGGAGTGCCAGGCAGGCGATCCGATTCCTGGACGAAGTAACGAAACAGGGTGACATCAGTCAGGGGATCAAACTGGACAACGGTTCTGTGTTGAGCGTCAGTCTGGCCCACGCAAAGGCGGATTCCCTGGACTTAAGTCTGGAGCGCGTCGACAACAAAATCTTACTGTGCGCCGTTGCCTTGCAGAAAGAGGGCAGACAGGTTTTTTTCGTGTCGAAGGACATAAACGCCCGGGTCAAGGCGACTGCCCTTGGAATACGGGCGGTGGACTATGAAAAACAGAAGGTCAATTATCAGGACCTGTATCCCGGTGTTAAAGATATTGAATCTTCTGTAGAGAAAATCACCGAGCTGAAAGCAAGAGGCGTGCTTGACTGGGATCTACCCGCTATCGCGAACGAGTTCCTGTGGCTGAAGAACCCAAAGCTGAACGACTTTGCCATCGGGATGTATCAGTCAGCTGCCAAACAGCTTGAGTTTGTAGAAACAAGTATTCTTCCGGTGTGCGGTATTTCTCCCCTGAACGAAAAACAGGCCATGGCGTTCCGGCTGTTGATGGACCCTTCTGTTCAGATTGTGACCCTGGTGGGCAAGGCCGGTACAGGAAAAACACTGCTTGCCATGGCTGCAGGGTTGTATCATGTCCTTGAATCCCATGAATATACCAAGGTCCTTGTATCGCGGCCGGTGATTCCCATGGGAAAGGATATCGGGTATCTGCCGGGGGCAAAGAACGAGAAGCTTTCCCACTGGATGCAGCCTCTGTTTGATAATCTGGACTATATTCTCTCTAATTATAAAAAGCCCAACATCAAGAATGTCGAAGCCTTGATGACCCACAATCTTATTGAGGTGGAGGCGTTGACCTACATCCGTGGGCGGAGTCTTCCCCATCAGTTCATTGTCATAGATGAAGCACAGAACCTGTCTCCCCACGAGATCAAAACCATTGTCAGCAGGGCCGGTCAGGACACGAAGATTGTCCTTACAGGGGACCCCCAGCAGATAGACAGCCCCTACCTGGATGCCAACTCCAACGGTTTAACCTATCTTGTGGAAGCGTTCAAAGGGCAGGAAGTGTACGGCCATGTGCTTCTGGACAGATCGGAGCGCAGTCTGCTGGCCGAACTTGCGGCGGAACTTTTGTAACGGATGTCTCCGGTCTGGCAGTCTGCACCCATGCCGGGCAGGGGATTTTTGGGAAAAAGCGTTGAATTCTGGCCTTCGACATGCCGATGTTTGTAAATAGTATGAACAGACAAGTAACAGGTTTATTATTCCTTTGCATTGTACTCTCGGTTCCCGGCTTGAACGCCTTTTCAGAGGTGACCTACGGGGACCTGAATCTCCACTCGAGCGATATGCTGCTGTTCTCGGCGGCTACTTCATCACCGGTGTTCGGTGAATACTCAACCCTTTTCGAAGCGGGGCTGTCGGCCAAGACCCTGGATCAGCTTACGTTTTTTCCAGAGAAGATCATGTTGATTGATCAGGACAATATGTACCAGATCCAGAACCGTTTCGGGGTTTTCAGGAGCGACAAGGACCTCAGGAATATGCGGATCATCCAGCAGTTTCCGGCCTTTGTCCACGGTCAGGATGTGCAGACGGGGAAAATCAACACGGTCGGTTCTTCAACCAACGGCAGCTACCTGTTGTACCTGAAAGAGCGGTCCCACGGATATGCGGATCTGGTATTGTACAGTATCGCCCAGTCACGGGAGATACTGGTTTCCCAGCAGGTTGAGCTCACTCTTGACGGCCCTAATGCCCTGTGGGCTCCTGACTCCAATTATTTCGTGTATGCCAAGGGCGGGAGTCTCTATTATTACTCCATCCCCCAGCTGTTGAATGAACGGGTTGTCGCCGAAGAGTTCAGGCGTATTGGGACCGGGGCCATAACCAGCATACAGTGGTCAAACCAGAACGACCTCTACTATATCCGGGGATCATTGGTGTACAAGATTGTGAGTCCCCAGTTTTTTACCCGTTCACTGTATTCAGGGCTTTTGGAAGTAGGCGATATTGTCGGAAAAATTCCTTTTGTGTTCGATCCGGCCTTTGATTCGTTTTACATCAGCCCCGACGGAACCAAGCTTCTTTTGAACAAGGGCGGATCCAACATCTTTTTTTATTTTCTCAAGGCCGATGATTATCTGTCAACAGGTGAAACGATTTCCCTTCCTTATTTGTATTTGCCCAGGAACACCACGATAAAAAAGGTGGTGTGGGCGCGGTCGGACATGATTACCATACTTACCGGCAGTCTGGAGGAAGGACTTGAAACTTCCCGCCTGTACCGTCTGGACGCGAGTACCATAGAGGCACAGAAATCCTATGCTGCATTCGAGACACCGGGGGTGATGGACATTCAGCTGTCGCCGGACAACAGCAGACTGGCGCTTCTGTACGGCAGCCGTGTGGATATATATGATTATTTCTTATGGAAAGAGTATAAAAGCTTTGAAGTTCTGGATCCTCTGCATAGTATGTGGCGGGGTGACGATGAACTCATCATTGCGGGTCGGCACCGTTCCTATACACTGAATGTGAACACGGGACAGCAGTCCCTGATTTGCCTTTCCTCCTATGTCAACGCCGGTTTTACCCGCACTGGGAAGGTGGAAATAGCGACCCGGGACGGGATATATCTGCATGACGGGACTCTGTCACCCAAGGAAGAGATGGAGGGAAACCCTGTCGTACAGGCAAGCAGGAATTACCGGGTTTATCTCGAACCCTATGCCGGCGGTAATTACACCAACATGGTGATGGTCCGCGACATCGGCAAACTGGGCACGACGCCGCTGTTTTATTTTCCGTCCAAAAATTACGAACCGTTTCCCGATACCGACGAGGCGGTGGATTTTGATAATTTTACCCACGGTTCCCGGATCCGCCGCAGGGAAGTATCTCTGGTTTTTAACGCCATAGATTCAGTTGAAGGGCTGACATCGATCCTGTATACCCTGAAGGAGTTCGGTATACGGGCCACCTTTTTCATAAATGGTGATTTCATTCGGCGCAACCCCGAAGCGGTCCGGGAACTCAGCCTTTCAGGGCATGAGATAGGCTCCCTTTTTTACACTTACTATAATATGACCGACGCGCGGTTCAAGGTGGACAAGAATTTCATTAAACAGGGGCTTGCTCATAATGAGGATGACTATCACGCTGCGACGGGTAAAGAGATTTCCCTGTACTGGCATGCTCCTTATTATTTTGTAAATTCGGACATCATTCAGGCCGGCAAAGAAATGAATTACGTGTATGTAGGCAGGGATGTGGACACTTTGGACTGGGTCTCTCCCGGGGCACTTCAATCGGCCCAGGTTATCCTGTCGGCTGCCGAGCTTGTTGAACGGGTGATCAAGCTTAAAAAGCCGGGTTCCATTATTCCTGTACGAATTGGCAAAACAGAGCCTGAAAGGTCCGATTATTTGTTCCAAAAACTTGATGTCCTTATAAATAGTTTACTATCATTGGGATACAGGCTTGTCCCGGTTTCCGAGCTGATGGAGCACGCGAAATAGACAGAATTATTTAATTTTTATCAGTAAACCCATCAAGGTTTTACCGGGTGCGGTCGATATTGAAAGTGAATAAAAACCCGTTTCAGGGGAGGGTGGTGTTTTTACATGCATAATCGTGTAAATGCGTATCGTGAAACCGAAATCAAGACTGCAGGACAGGGAAAACTCATTGTTATGCTGTATGATGAGGCCATAAAACAGCTGGGAACCGCCATACACGGGCTCGAAAACGAGACCAAGGAACTGGACAAGGTGAACGCCTCCATTATCAGGGCCCAGGATATGGTGACCGAGTTGTCCACATCCCTTGATTTTGAGCGCGGCGGTGATATCGCCCATAATCTTTTTAGTCTTTACATGTATTTCAACAGCAGACTGCTGGAAGGCAATATCCGTAAGGATGTGGCCCCCCTGAAGGAAATAAGAAGCCATCTTTCGAGTCTTCGGGAAGCCTGGTCACAGATTTCCAAGACAGTCTCTATGGAAAACCATTCTCCGTCGGTCGGCGGCGTCAATATCGCAGGCTGAGTGTTATGCAGGCCGACAATGCCAACGACTATTTCCAGGAACTCCTGGACCGCTGCGAATCGTATCTTGTTACCTACGGTAAAATACTTGCGGGGCTGAATGAAGCTCTGGATACGGATGACAGTCCCAGGCTGTCGGGATACGCAGATCTTGAGTTCGTGTACGGACGCAAACTCACCCAGTGTATCAGCGCCATCGAAGGTTTGTCCTTCGACGGAACGCGAAAGCTTCCGCCCGGGCTGCAGGAACTGTCGGCCCAAACCCTGAAAGTTTCGGTAGAAATCCACCGCCGGATATCCGACTACGCCGCGACCTTACAGCAGTCGCTCAAAGAGGTCCGGTACCGGATGCGTAGCGTCGGCGCCGCACCTTTACGGGGCGGAAACCCGGAAAACCGCTATATACATCTTTCTGCGTGACTTTCCCTCCACAAAACCCCGGTAACCCGTTATGATGATGGGATGAAAGCCCAGAAAACCCTGTACATTTTAGACGGTTACAGTCTCATCTACCGTTCTTATTTCGCCTTTATTCGAAACCCGCTGTTCACACCCGATGGGAAAAACTCATCTGCGGTATTCGGTTTTTTCCGCACCCTCCTGTCGTTTTTCAACGCCTACGATCCTGAATACTTCTGTGTGTCCCTGGACCCGAAAGGACCCACTTTCCGGCATGAACAGTACCCTGCCTACAAGGCAAACCGGGAAAAGGCCCCGGACGACCTGCATGCACAGGTTCCGGTCATCGAGGACATCCTTTCTGCCATGCACATACCGATAGCCCGTGTGGACGGTTACGAGGCTGATGACATCATGGCCAGTTACGCGCGGATGTGTCCCGAACAGGACTTCTCCTGTGCGGTCATTACCGGCGACAAGGATTTGCTCCAGCTGGTGGAGCGGGGGGCTGTGTATCTGAAACCCGATTCGTCGGGGTACATTTCCATGGACAGAGAACGGATCATGAGCGAATGGGGTGTGGAGACCGGCCAGATCCTCGACTATCTGAGTCTGATCGGCGACAGTTCCGACAATGTTCCCGGTGTTGCGGGTATCGGTCCGAAAACAGCCTCGGCTCTTTTATCAAAGTACCGTACCCTCGAGGGTGTGTATGAACATCTGGATGAACTCACTCCGGGTCAGAGAAAAAAACTCGAGGAAGGCCGGGATTCTGCGTTCATGAGCCGTGAATTGATAACCCTCTGCGACAAGGTCCCCGGGCTTCCCGCTCCGGACGCCTACCGGTTGACTCCCTATGACTCCCGGGAAGTCGCCGAGTTGTTCATGCTCCAGGGAGCAAAAAGTCTCGTGTCCCAGCTTGGGGCCGTGAAAGGAAACGGCGGGAGTATCACTTCCGGCGGTGGCTCCAACGGTGTTGATTCCATGGCCGGGGAAGCCTCTGCCGGGGAAAGGGTATCTGCAGCACCCGCTGCGCTCCTTCACCGCGAGGGAATAGTGGACAACAAACCGGGCAGCTACCGGGCGGTTGTGACACCCGGCGAGTTGGAAGA
Source organism: Spirochaetales bacterium (assembly GCA_016935695.1). GTDB lineage: Bacteria > Spirochaetota > Spirochaetia > JC444 > Marispirochaetaceae > JAFGQL01. The sequence goes on along the minus strand of JAFGQL010000029.1, from coordinate 6,696 downwards.
AATGACAGGGGAAATGGAAAGAGCCGGAACCTTTGCTTTTGACATCGAGACCGACAATATCGATCCACTTCGCGCCCGGCCTGTCGGGTTCTGTTTTTCATCCAGGGCAGAAACCGGCTGGTACGTGCCGGTCCGCTGCCAGGGTACCGAGTGCCTGGACTCCCGGGCCGTTAAGGGTGCGTTAACGAAACTGTTCGATAGCGACGGAATCCGGGTCATCGGCCAGAACATCAAATACGATTTCAAGGTACTCAAGCGCTGGGGTATTGATATCGGCGATAAACTGTATTTCGATACGATGATAGCCGCCTGGCTTGTAGATACCGGCGCCACCACCTACAACATGGACGATCTTGCCGAACGGCATCTTGGCTACGCGACCGTTCATTTTAAGGATGTGGTGGAAAAGGGGTACACCTTTGACACAGTTCCTTTGGACAAGGCCTTAGCCTACGCCGCCGAGGACGCCGACATCACTCTGAGGCTTTACAATCTGTATACACGTCTTTTGTCCGAGACCGGCCTGGACGGGCTTTTCCATGAGGTGGAAATGCCTCTGGTCGCCATTCTGGGCAACATGGAGCTTGAGGGTATTTCTCTGAACGGGGATGAACTTTCGGTGTACGGCCGGGAGTTGGAGCAAAAACTCACCCTTCTTGAAAAAGAGATATACAACTTGTGCGGTAAAGAATTCAACATCAACAGTCCCAAGCAGCTGTCCGAAGTCCTGTTTACCGACCGTAAACTCACCCCCGTAAAGAAAACAAAAACCGGTTACTCCACCGATGTGTCGGTCCTGGAAGCCCTCGCGCCGGAAGACCCGGTGCCGGAGAAGATCCTTGCCCACCGGACCCTCCAGAAACTCAAGTCTACCTATGTGGATGTGCTGCCCGGCATGGTGAATCCGGAAACAGGAAGGCTGCATACCAGTTTTCATGTGACCGGAACTGCCACCGGCCGGTTGAGCAGCTCAGACCCGAACCTGCAGAATATCCCCATCAAGAGCGAGGAGGGCCGGCGTATCCGCGATGCCTTCATCCCGGGGAAAGGCTTTACCTTCCTGTCCGCCGACTACAGCCAGATCGAGCTGGTATTGTTTGCCCATCTGTCGGGGGACCCGGGACTGAAGACCGCTTTCTCCGAAGGAAAAGACGTTCACGCGAGGACAGCTTCCCTCATTTTCGAGATCCCTGAGGAAATGGTTGCCCAGGAGCAGCGGCGGATCGCAAAGACGATCAACTTCGGGGTCATTTACGGCATGAGCGCATTCCGCCTGTCCAACGAACTCAAAATTCCCCGGAAACACGCCCAGGCCTTTATCGACGCCTATTTCGAGCGCTACAAGGATGTCAAGGCATTCATGGCCAAGGTAATCAGGGAGGCAGAGGAAACGGGGTATGCAAAGACCATTTTGGGGCGCATGCGGAAAATACCGGGAATCACCTCAAGAAATAAAACAGAGAAAATGGCGGCTGAACGGGTTGCGGTTAATACTCCTGTCCAGGGATCCGCAGCGGATATCATGAAGCTGGCGATGATTGCTCTCGACAGGGAGCTGAAGAGAAGCGGGCTCGCGGCGAAAATGCTCCTTCAGGTCCATGACGAACTCATTCTTGAAGTGCCCCTCGAGGAAGTTGAACAGGTTGAATCCCTGGTCAGGTCAACCATGGAACAGGTGTACGCCCTGTCGGTGCCCCTGAGGGTGAGCATAGAAACCGGGTCAAGCTGGGGACAGCTGCACTGATGGACAGCCTTCATGACCGTGACCGGCTTGTATTAGGCATTGCCGGTCCCATGTGCAGCGGAAAGAACACTGTCTGCGACATCCTTGCAAAGACGGGGTTTTTCTGCATAGATGTCGACCTCCTTGGCCATGAAGCCCTCATTGCCATGGAGCAGGAGATTAGGGCCCGGTTCGGGGACGGCATTCTTGGAGAATCCGGCAGTATCGACAGAACGCGCCTGGGGACCATTGTGTTTTCGGATCGGGAAAAACTTGCGGCTTTGGAAGCGATCGTTCATCCCTGGATGCGGGAAAAAGTGGGGGAGCTGCTTCTTGACCACAGGAAGTATCATGTAGCCGTCAACGCGGCGGTTCTGTTCCGCATGGAGCTTGATCTGTTCTGTGACAAGGTCCTATGGGTAGAGGCGCCGGTACACATACGCTTCAGGCGTCTTCTGAAACGCAGCGGTCTATCTCCTTTTAGGGCACTGGGCCGTATTCTCAGCCAGGATGTAAGAAGGACTAATATTTCCTCTGATCATACCGATATGTATGTTATACGGAACACTGGTTCACGGGCATATCTTGAGGACCAGGTCTGGAAATTCTTGAATGAAATGTAGGAAGTAAACAGAAAATGGACCAGCAGAAAATCCTGTATGGAGTGTTTACCTTGGTCATTGTCCTGGCGGTGGTATGTGTCCTGGCCCTGGCTTTTATTCCGTCGACACCGGTTGTGGTGGAAGAGGATTCCCCACAGACCCCTGATCAGGCTCGAACAGAAACCTATGATCCGAGCACCTGGGTGCAGAACGGGGATACGGTCCCCGATTTCAAGCCTCTGGAACCCGATGACGGTGTTATCGTAATCGGGGTGGAGGAGCCGGATGCAGTGAAGGATGCGGAACAGAAACCTGAGGCTGCGGCTCTCGTAACAAAAGAGAACAACGAGTCTGCACCCCTCCTTTCGGTGCCGTCCGCCCGGGATATAAAAACACCGCCTGCGCCGCCGAAACAGACAGCTTCCCGCCCAACGGCTTCCGCTGCCGCCAGTGCGGCTCCCCGTCAGACCGCCCCGGTCAAGAGGGCCGTCCGCGCAGTTGAATACTGGATCCAGGCCGGATCCTTTACCAGCCGGAGCCGGGCGGAAGAGTCCCAGTCGGAACTCAAGAAAAACGGATTCGTGTGTCTCATTACCTCCAAAACGGTAGACGGTATAAATTACTACAGACTCAGACTAGGGCCTTATGAAAACAAAAACGAAGCGGAGAAATTCCTTGGCTGGATCCGGGGGCTGGAGCGCTTCGGCCAGAGCTATATATCCGAGGTCTATGTTCAAAAAACCCTCTGATACCGATAATTACAGGCTCCTGAGGGCTGTACACCGCCTCCCTGGCCGGGAATAATTCCTGCCGGAGGCGGTTTTTTTATGGGGTATCGGCTCCTCCCAGGGGTATTCGCTCTGCTGAAATGGACATCTCTTTGTGGGACAAGGCAAAAAGACGGTTGATATTTTTTCCCGACCGGATACACTTAGGGTACGGATGCTGTATACGTGACAAGGAACAATACTAACGCTGCTACATCAAAAGGAATTCTGCTGTACGTGAGCCGGAATACGGCATTAACGGACCGTCTTTCTGCCATTACGCCGGGTAAAGTCTACAGGTCCTGTCCCCTGAATGATTTTCCTGATGCAGACCGGCATATCCGCTGTATTTTCTGTGATGCTGAGGCTTTTCATGGAGACTGGGTCAGCTGGGGGGAGATCAGGTCGCTGTGGCAGGATGTTCCCATAGTGGTACTGTGCAATGAAATCAATGTCGAATGTGCAAAGAAAATTCTGTACCAGGGTGCCTGGGACTGTGTTCCCGAGCCCCGCGGCGCTGACGAGTTCGAGCTGATCCTGAACAAGATCAGTCATTACCGTCAGTATGTGGTTAATCAACAGGACCTACTTGCAAGCCTGATTGTCTCGGAACAGGAAAGCAGCCAGAAGACCACGGTCATGGAAACAATGCTCGACATTTTAAGCCACGATACCCGGAATGTGTTCCTGAAACTCCGCTCCCTCATCATCCAGCTGCCGAACTCGGACCTGCGCGGCATGATCCTCGATTCCTATGAAGAGCTGTATAACGGGACCCAGGAGGCACTCGGGTACCTGAAGGAATCAAAGCGGGTATATTCGCTGCCCGATCTGGTGAGTTCTTTGAGGCTGACGGAAAACCGGGTCGAACTCAAGAACCATCCCCATATACGTTTAGCTTCCGACTCACGGATACTTCTGTACGTCGAGGTTTCTGCTCTGTTCAAGAATGTATTGATGAACATCATAGAGAATGCCCTGAAATATTCCGGGTCGGGACAGGATGTTGATGTGACCATTCGAAAATTTCCCAAAGGCCATGAGATTCGCATAGCCGACCGCGGTCCGGGAATTCCCGATACCTTCAAGCAAAAGATTTTCGACCGCTATTTCCGCATTGATGAGCACGACGGCAAGGGAAGCGGCCGGGGCTTATGGATCTCCCGGAATATCATAGAAAAAGAGGGGGGGACGATCGCCGTCGAGGACAATCCTGACGGGGGGACTGTTTTCAGGATTTTCATACCCATGTACCGTGTTGACAGCCTGAGTGAGTCTCTCGCCCGGTTTTCCCAATGGTTTCAGATGCCTCTTTCAGCGATTGAGCAGAAAGCAGAGACCTTCAAGGTGCTGGTGGAACTCCAGGGTTTTGACCTCCCCGAGGACGAAAAGGACAGCATCATTGTTGCCAATGTCCTCGATACCCTGCGGAAACAGAAAAGCAGCCAGGGGACAAAGGATATCCGCCTGAAGCTGGAAACCCTGATGCAGCGGAATCCTGACGGGCCCGGGGTGATCATTGCAGACGATTCCCTTCATGTTCATTACTATTTAGGCCAGTATTTGACCGAGCTTGGCTACCGTGTGGTAAAATTTGCCAAGAACGGCGCGGAAGCTCTTGAATACATAACCGGTTTTGACACCGATCTTGTCACTCTCGACTGCACCATGCCCGGGAAGTCGGGCATAGAAGTCGCAAAGGAAGCGAAAGCCAGGGGGGTGGCTGCAAAAACCCTGTTCATCACCGCCCTTGGCGACCATCCTGATTTTATCGAGCAGCTGCGGCGTGAGCTGCCGGAGGGATCCTACGGCATCATTACAAAACCGTTTACAAAACTTCAGCTGATTTCCGCCCTGAAGGCCCTGGGCTGCGCCTGGTCTGTCTGAACACTTTACAGCGGACCACCCTCCCGTTTTTGATCCGGGTGGAATTTTCCAGAAAAAGCCTGTAGAGTAGCCACCCATGGGTATGAATGGTGAAGCGAATTCCGGCCAGGGAAGCGCAAATACAGTATTTCCGCGGAGAATATCTCCCTATCTCAAAGACCTGATCGCCAGAGATCCTGCCGGTCCCGTGGCGCGGCAGTTTGAGCCGTCTGCCGAAGAAGGGTTTGTCTGTCCCTGTGAAAATCCCGATCCCCTGGGTGAGGGGTACAGCTCTCCGGTGCCCCGGCTGGTCCACCGCTACCGCGACAGGGTCCTGGTACTGGTCACCGGCCGGTGCGCGGCGTACTGCCGTTACTGTTTCCGGCGCAGCGAGACTACTTCCCGCCTTCCGGCCCTGGATGAGCGGGAGATTGGGCCTATGATTGACTATCTGGCAGACCATCCCGAGGTTCATGAAATCCTCTTTTCCGGGGGAGATCCCCTGACCCTTTCCAATGAGGACCTGATGAAAATTCTTTCCCGGTTCAGACAGCAGTCCTCAGGCCGGGTCTTCAGAATCGGGACGCGCATGCCCATTGCAGACCCGCAGCGGATTCACGGTGAACTGATTTCCGGTCTGTCATCTGTGGGGCCGGTCTGGATAGTGGTGCAGTGCAATCACCGGGACGAGCTGACAAAAGAAGCCGCTGATGCCCTGGGGTTGTTCATCCGCGGGGGGATTCCTGTGGTGAGTCAGACAGTACTCCTGAAGGGGGTCAACGATTCGGTACAGGTTCTCAAAGATTTGTTTCACCGTCTGGTAGAGCTGGGCGTAAAGCCCTATTACCTGTTTCAAGGGGATCTTGCGCCCGGTACCTCCCATTTCCGGGTGCCGCTTGCTAAGGGTATCGCTTTAGTTACCGAGCTGCGCACCCACATCAGCGGTCTTTCCATGCCTGTCTATGCTGTTGATCTACCCGACGGAGGGGGAAAAATTCCCCTTACCGAGTCCTATTTCATGGAAGAGACAAAAGAAGTCTTCCGATTCAGGTCAATAGACGGAACCATACATGATTATCCCAAGGAAGGTGGCAGCTGATGCTGCCTGTTCTTGCGCAAACCGGGGTTCAGGGCATACAATGTGCAGGGACACACTGTTCACCGGGGCCGTGGCGTACCCAATACCTCCCGCAAAGGAGCCGTCAGTGAAAAAATTCGGAACTTTCTCCGGAGTATTCGTTCCTTCCTATGAAGCAATGCTGGGCGCGGTCGTCTTTCTCATTCTTCCCGGTCTTGTGGGAGGGCTTGGTCTTGCAAAAATGCTCGTCATTATTGTTGTGGCCCATTCGCTCACCGCAGCTACTGCCTTTTCCATCGCCGACTGTACCTCCAATCTGGAAAAGATCGGAGCCGGGGGCATGTACGTCCTGGCCTCACGGAGTCTGGGCAAGGCCTTCGGCGGTTCCATCGGCATTCAGCTCTTTCTTGCCCAGGCGGTATCCATCGGGTTTTACTCCATAGGCTTTGCCGACCCTATGCAGAAAATCGTTGCTTCCGTGCCGGCTGTCCAGGGCATCATTTCGGCCTACGGGTTGTCTCCTCTTGTTCAAAAGCAGATCATCGCCACTCTTGTCGCGGCCGTCGCGTTTGTTTTTGGCATTTTTGGAAAAGATATTGTTGTAAAGACTCAAAAGGTCATTTTCGCCGTATTATCGGTTTCCATAGCCGCAATGCTGGT
>JAFGQL010000167.1 GCA_016935695.1 Spirochaetales bacterium | reverse complement strand
GTGTACATTGTTGCCAGGGGTGAGATCAGCTCCTTTGATCCCCTTAGCCCCGAACGGGGCCATGTCATCACTCCCGGCCACTATTTCGGCGAACGGGTGACCCTTTTTGATCAAACAAGCCGTTTTGATTTTCTGGTCCGCACACCGTCTGTGTGTTACATGATCGGACAAAAACAATTTTTAATGCTGGTGAGCGCCTCGGCATCCTTTGCCATGAGCCTTTCCAATATACTCAGGGACAAGCAGGGAATTTTTTCCGCTTTTGAACACTTTAACGCGGAATTGATGCGCAGCGTCAACCGCGGGTACGCGGACCTGCGGTCACTCCTGAAATTCTACCGGGGCCTTCATCCTGCCCTGCATCCATGGGTCACCGGCGACAGAATCGACACCGGTGCCCTTTTATATGCCGTACGTCGGCTGCCGGAAAACGTGACCAGGAACTTTGCCTACCTCCTGACCGACGACCTGCCTACCGAATTCAGGACGCCTGACGATATTTTTTCCGCCGTCGCGAGCGCCGCCCGCAGAAGGGACATCTGGGAGATGCTCCCCGGTAAAAGCATGGTGCTGTTACGGAGCGGCATGTCCGACCTTGTTGATTTTGTCACCTGTCTTCTGGTCTATGCCAACGAAGCGGCAAAAATCCGGGGGCGGCTTCATGATCCCCTTTCCCTCAAGCTCATAGACGCTTTTATTCGGGAAAACGTGCAGGAATCCCTGGAAGCCTGCCGGGACTGCCGGAGGGAATTCCTGGAAGGGCTGCCTTTTACCCGGGAAGAAGTGGAAGGTCTTCTGGCCGTGTGGCCTCATGACCTTGTTACCCGCTTGAGCCAGATCCTCAGACACAGGGAAGTCATAAGCCTCAATTTCCGCCGCCAGGTCCATACCTACCACAGCCTGCGGTTTGAACTGTGGACCCACCAGATTGCCGACGCGGCGAAGGAACTTCTGGGCTGTGAACCCGCGAACCTCCCGGAAGATATAGATGTGCACATTATTTCGAGCAACAGCCACTCGGTGACAAACTGCATCAATCCGACCTTTTCAACCCAGGGCAAAAAAATTCTTGCCTGGGCGCGGAAAAGGGAACACCCCTATCTGAAAGAGTCCTGGTCCCTCGAGAGCGACCTTTTATATGCCTTGGGACCGGAATACTTTGCGGCTCATAACGGCGTGCGGGCTAAAGACAGCGCGGAAATCGAATACGGTGTGTACCGCCTTTCCCGCACTGCCTCTACAGGCATTCAGGTTCAGCTTATCGACAGCGCCAAACTGGATTACGGGCATATGGACGCGGGTATAGGCGCAGCGAAACACGGTAAAAGAAAACTTATCGTAAATATTGATTACGCTTTCGGCCAGCAGGCCGAGGACATTATTCAGAACCTCATTCTGCTGTTCGGAAGGAATATCAAAAGTATAAACGTAATGGGAAAGGCCGGCTCTCTGGTAGGAACCCGGGGGGATGTGCTTATCGCCGACGCCTTTATTGAGCAGACCGAGGACCGCTTCTATCCGTTAAAGGATTACGACGATGTTTCGGTAGAGGACCTGCGGCTGCGACTCCCGGGACGGGGGGTGTACAAGGGGCCCATTCTTACTGTGGCCGGGACCCTTCTTCAGAACAGTATGATGCTGAAGTTTTACCGGAATTTATGGAACTGCGTCGGTCTTGAAATGGAAGGAACCTATTATCACCGCCAGATCCTCGAGGCCACACAATTGGGAGTGCTCCGGGAGGACCTGGCCCTGCGGTACGTGTATTATGTTTCAGACCTTCCCATGCAGGCCGGGCAGACCCTCTCCCAGGGGCTCAGTGCCGCCGAGGGATTGCCGCCTTTATACGCGATCACCAGGGAAATTCTTTCCCGCATACTAAGCTGACGGAGGCCAGCCGTGAAAAAAGTGCTTATTGTCGAGGAATCCGGTCTTCTCCGCGACTACCTCGTAAAAAAAATCCAGGATGCCGGTCTGGAGGCGGTTCCTGCCGTGAACGGTCTGGAGGGGTCCCTGAAAATGCGGAGCATCTATCCCGATCTGATCATCATTGACCAGATGCTCACCCGGAAAAGCAGCATGGAACTCTTACAGGAAAAGGCTTCGAACCCGAATACCCAGAAAACGCCGGTAATTTACATGGCCGATAAAATAGCCCAGCAGGACCTCATGCTGGTGGCGCGTTACGGGGTGACCAAGGTACTGAACAAACCGCTCAAGCTCGACAGCCTTCTGAAAGCGGTATCCGAGGCTTTGTCCATTCATATCGCCCTGGACCAGACGCCCTGCATCATTGAATCCCATTTCAACGAGGAAATACTGTTCATAGAAGTCGCCCAGGGACTGAATACGGAAAAAATCATGCTCCTGAAATACAAAATCATGGAACTTCTTTCCATGTACAAGGTGAAAAGTCCCCGCATTCTGGTGATGATTTCCAATATGGATTTTGACGAGTTTACTTCGAGCAAACTGGAACTTCTGTTCCGCACCATCATGGACAGCGCCCAGGATAATCCGGGGCTCATTAAAGTTCTGTCCTCTGCCCAGGAGGTGAAGTACGCCCTGTCCACAAACCCGGATTTCCGGGGGATCGGGATGGTTGCGAGTCTGGACAAGGCCATGGATGACCTGATCGGCATGAAACCCGACGCCTTTGCCCATGACACCGTGGCCCGGGAAAAGCTGCTTTCACCGACTATGGATGACGCGGGGTCTGTGGAACTCAGGTTTGAGAAAGAAGATACCATCCGCAAGCTGGCGATGGTGAAAAATGTGGCGGTGGTCGACGACGACTTCATCATACGTACCCTCATCCGTACGGTGTTCGAGGAAGTGGGCTGGCAGATGAGCGAGTACGAGGACGGTAAGGCCTTTGTCGATTCCCTGAACGACCAGTCTCCCGATCTGGTGTTTCTGGATCTGAGCATGCCGGTCTTCAACGGTTTTCAGGTATT
>JAFGQL010000028.1 GCA_016935695.1 Spirochaetales bacterium | reverse complement strand
ATACCGGAAACTTGTCGCGGGCAAGCTGCCGGAGACGGTATAACTGTGAGTTAAAATCCCGGATGGAAGCACGCACGATGGTGCCCCGGCCGGGACGTACTTTCACTTCCTCCTGCCAGTCCCGAAAGACCATCTGCGGAAGATCAATTACCCCGAAATCGTTGCCCAGATGAATACGGAGGGTATAGGTGCCGGGATCAATATCCGGCAGTTTAAGAGCGGTGTATACATCACCGATAGTATAGCCGATAAAGGTGTCGTTAAGGAGTATTTCAGCGTTCTGCAGATTGCAGTGAAGCATTATGCGCCCCGGTGTTATATCCTTGAGGGTAAAAACCGAACGCTCGTGGTCGGGATCAGTGAAATCGCTTACCCCGGCTCCCATCTCACTCACGATCAGTTCGGCCAGTTCGTGGATGGTATTTTCCGTTTCGCCGGAAACAGTGAGTACTTTCGCTCGGGAAGTCGCCACATCAATCAGCCTGGCCGTTATCCGCAGCACATCGCTGGCCACATATTCACAGGCAAGGAGGGTATCTGCCTTCGCGATCCTGCCTATCTCACCAGCATCGTCGTCGCTTATGCCGTACAGACTGAGTTTCTGCTCATTAAGGATGTCGTCGAGGTCTTTGCGCTCCACAAGGGTTATTCCCCTGGTTTTTGAGAGATCGAACAACAGTATGCCTTCGATGATACCGTTGAGATAATCACTGTTGATGCTCTCTGAACGGTTGGTTACACCCAGGAAAGCGACAGCTTCCTGCCCCGCCGCATACGACAGTGCGATACATACACACAAGCCTGTAATTATTATTCTCTTCATAGATACTCCGATAACCTGCGATAGTGGTCATACTATGGCATTTTTTTTGTCACTTTGCAAAGTTGGACGGATCATTTCAGATCACATGAGGCAAAAACACATTATAGGCAAACTCTACACTTTCATATCACTCTGCTGATGATATACTGGCCATGGCCTTAAAAGGCATGCATGCCGAAAAATCTACAATGTCTGCGAAAACAGACGAAGGAGGCGTTTTATGAAATCTTTACACTACAGTGGGTATGCCCAGGACTGAGTCTCTGGGCAATCACTTAAAAGGACGGTCCCCGGAGCAATCCGGGGGCTTTTTTTTGCCTCCGTCCCGGGCTTCCCTTCTTTTCACGCGTAAATGTTACAAGTGTAAAACCCCGTGCAGCCGTATAGCTGTACACCAGGCAAATCCGTTACAATGTGTCTGTACGCTATGAAAAACCGGTACAGCAGTTCACGGCAGCATTACGTGTGGATCTCCGTTTTCGCCCTCATTCTTTTGGGTACGGTGGTGTTGGGCTCCCTCCAGATCACCTGGATTACCCGGGCTGCACAGACAGAAAAATTCCGGTTTCTGTCAGGCATCTTTTCCGGCACATCCCGGAGCGTGTATCTGTCCCTGGAAGATATAAGGACCCTTGTGCCTGTGGTACAGCAACAGGTGTCACAAGACAGGGAACCGGCGGACACCGATACCCTGAAAGAGCTCCTGAAATTATGGAACTCCCGGGCCCGCTATCCTGAACTGGTGACACATATCTACCGGGCTTCCCCCGGTGCCCTGATCGGCATTTCCCGGCAGGGCCTGAAAGAAGTACAGCCCGACCCCGAAACAGCAGCCCTTGTCAACACCTTGTTTTCGCCCGGTCTTTCCGTGACCGCAGTCGGCGACATTTCCGACAAACTCCTTCTGAGGGGCTATTTGTGCGTGATTCCCGACGAGTTCCAGAAACCGGTCTGGTACCGGCATGAAGACCTCCAGACAGTACCGCCCCTTACCCAGTGCGCCCTGTTCAAACTCGATCAGGACTACTACCTGAACAAGGTCATACCCGCAGCCCTGGGTGAACATATCAGCGATGCCTCCTACCAGGTCAGTTCCTCGGTTCTGACCAATACGGAAAACATGCCGGAAGACAGGATTCTCTTTCATATTCCCGCTCCCTCTGCCGAATTGGCCAAATTGAGCGAGCGTTATCTTGAGTCACGGATACTCGCAATTCCTCCTCCCCGAAAAACAAACAGCAAGGAGGGTCCCGACCTTTCGCCCCACAACACAGATGAAAAAACTCCAATCCGGCAGACAAGCCTTGTACCCCTTATAGGGCATATTTCGTTCACCATAGAAGAAGGCTCGGTTGACGCGAAATTCAACCGCTGGATACTGTCCAACGCCGGGGCGAGTTTCGGCCTGCTCCTCGTACTGGTATCCAGCTTTGCCGTCATGTTTTTCCTGTACCGGAAAACCGGACGTCTGCGCACAATGGAACAGGAGTTTGTTGCCTCCATGAGCCATGAACTGAGGCTCCCTGTCACGGTCATCAAGGCTGTATCGGACAACCTTTCATCGGGCATTGTCGCGAACATCGGCCGGGTGACGGAATACGGAAGGGAAATACACCGGGAGGCCCTCCGGCTTGAGCACATGGTGGAAAGCATCCTCATGTATTCCGGTCTGCAGTCGGGACAGACGGCCCTCAATCATTCGCAGCCCGTGGAAATACAGGCCGTGTGTGAGGCCGCAATAAAGGAAATCAAGGCCCTCGGCCAGTCGGATGACATGGCAATTTCTTTCACAGGAGACACAGATGCCGGAACCGTCATTTGTGAACAGAAAGGCTTTACCACCGTGATGCAGAATCTGCTGTTGAATGCGGTCATCCACGGCAGACCAGCCGAACCCGGTGTACAGTGCCGCATTACCCTGACCGTATGCCGGGTTCACAGCAACAGGGTCCGTATCTGTGTCGAGGACAACGGCCGTGGGCTGCGCCCATCCGAACAGAAACAGGTCTGGAAGCCTTTTTACCGTACCGAGGCCAGCCTTACAAACCAGGAACCCGGCAGCGGGCTCGGGCTTCACCTGGTGCGGCAGATCATTCACGTAAACGGCGGAACCGTAACGGTTGAAAGCCCCTACAGGACCTCAACGGGCTCCTTGTGTCAGGGATGCCGTTTCTGTGTAGAACTGCCGTCGGAAGGGAGCGGGACATGAAGGGCACAATCCTTATCATAGAAGATGAAAAGGGCCTGGTAATGGCCCTGGAAGACAGGCTGGGCAACGAAGGCTACCAGACCCGGGCTGCCTACGACGGAATAAAGGGTGAACTGGAAGCCTTGAGCGGCACCTATGATTTGATCATCCTGGACATCATGCTGCCCCTGCGCGACGGTTTTCAGGTTTGCAAAAACTTGCGGGAACATAACGTGGTAACACCAGTTCTCTTTCTGACCGCCCGCAGCACAAACATCGATACCGTCATGGGACTGAAACTCGGCGGCGACGATTACCTGACAAAACCCTTTGACATGCAGGTCCTCCTCGCGCGGATAGAAGCTGTTTTGCGCAGACACAGAGCTGCGGAAGCAAGGCGCGGCGAACGGGTTGAATCCTTCGGACCGTTCACCATTGATTACCACAGGCGGGAAGTGCTTAAAAACGGATCCCCTCTGGTGATGAACGCCCTGGAATACCGCCTTCTGGAGTACTTTGGCCGGCATCCTGGGCGGATCATCGACCGTCAGGAACTGCTGGATGAGGTATGGGGTTACGATTCCCAGACCTCAACCAGGACTGTAGACGTGCATATGGCCAGGCTGCGCAGCCGGCTTGAAGAACCCCAGATTCCCCGGTATTTCCAGACAATCCGGGGAGCAGGCTACAAATTCGACCCAGCCCCCCAGGAGTGAACAAATCCGCGGAAAAGTCCCATAAGTTCCTTCGTTCGTCCGCCGGGCTTGCCTGTGCCGATTGTCCTTCCGTCTACACTGACGACGGGAATCAATTCAGCGCCTGATCCGGATAAAAACATCTCATCGGCAGTATACAGGTCATAACGGGTGAGGGATTCCTGAACCCAGGGTATGCCGTTACCTTCGCACAGTTCCAAGATGGTTTCCCTGGTAATGCCTTCAAGGGCCCCGTCGACTGACGGCGGAGTTTTCACCGTACCGTTTTTCACCATGAAGATGTTGTCCACCGTACATTCAGCCACTCGTCCCTGGAGATTGAGCATGACTGCCTCCGAGCAACCGGCCTGTTTCGCCTCTATCTTCGCAAGGATGTTGTTCAGGTAATTCAGGGATTTCACCCTGGGATCCAGACAGTCAGGACCTATTCTTCGTGTGGCGGAGGTGATAATCTTTATTCCGTTCCGGTAGTGCTGTTCGGGATACAGGCTGATCCCGTCGACAATCACCGCCACCGTCGGTTTTTCGCACTTATCCGGATCTGTCCCCAAGGAGCCCGGCCCCCTGGTTACCAGCAAACGTATATACCCTTCACTCCTGCCCGATGCCGCAACCGTATCAAGTACCGCTTTGCGCATCTGCTCTGGTGTAAGCCCGATATCCAGGGCAATGCTCAACGCGCTTTTATACAGGCGCTCTATATGGGCCTCCAGTTTGAAGACGGCACCGTTATAAATGCGTATACCCTCGAATACGCCGTCACCGTATAAAAGCCCGTGATCATACACAGACACAAACGCCTCATTGTTCTCTTTCAGTTCACCATTCAACCAGACCATGGATTTCTCTCCTTACAGTTATGTATTTGTATTGTTTGAAAACACATCGCGTAATTGCTCGTAGCCCTCGCCGTAGGTTTCAATAAGTTCCTTTCCGAATCGCTGGACAATCTTCATAATGTAAATGTCATGTTTGATGTAATCTTCCGCCAAAGCGACAAACCCCGGATTTTTACTGAAAGTTCCTTCCGCCCGGATAAAACCCTCAGCTTCGTTGAAAAACGTTCCCATGAACGCTTCTTTGGAATCGATCACCGCCACAAGACCGCGTCCGCCCTTTTCCGAGTAAATCGTATTCCGGATAGGATGGTAGAATCGCATAGCCCCGTCGACGGGAAGGTTCGCTTCATCCTCACCAAAAAAAACAGTAGCAGTTTTACAGCTGCTTTCTACCGCGTCGCAGGCGTCCTTGACGAGAGGGAAATCCTCCTGCCATATGGACAGAAGGACCGTGCGCGACGCCGCCAAAATCATGGTCTTTACCTTCTCTATGCATTCGCCGAATGAATCATAGGTCCAGATGTAGGAAGCGTTGGTTGCATTTCCAAAGTTTGAAAGGGCATCCTCAAGGTCTTCGAGAATTCCCGAAACTTTGTGTTTATAACCGACAATAAAGTCCCGGCTCTCCTGGGGGATGTATCGGGTTTTCCCCTTCTCCTTCAATTCCAGGACCATTCCCCTCTGAATGAGTTTACGCAGAACCTCATATACCTTCGAGCTCGGGATCCCCGACTGTTTGGCGATCTCATACCCTGTAGACGGATTCAATTCGAGAAGAGAGAGGTACGCTCTGGATTCATTCTCCGAAAGACCGATTTCCATCAGCTTATCGGTCAGGGTTTCTTTGTGCATGGAAAATCCTTAGTTGACTACTGTGGTAGTTAATATAACGCAAATGGACATTTTGTCAAGAGCAAAAAGCTCTTCGTTATTACCGAATCGCGGTTTTTACTGCAAATAATTGTTTAAAGGTTAGAGAAAGCAAGCCACCGGCCAATGCAATCACGGCGCTGGAAAGATACAAGGCTGAGTAACCCCATCGCGCGATTACCAGCCCTCCGAGACTTGACCCAGCAATCGGTCCGAGCCCCATTCCCAAGGCGGCGAAAAGAGCCATTGCGAGTGTCAGGCTGTTGCGCGGTACGGAACGGCGGATGGCCGCGATCACGGCGATATAAAAACAGCCGAAGGTGCCCCAGTGGAGGAACTGAACCGCGAATACGGCAAAAGCGGAGGGAAACAGGGCATATACGGATAATCGGATGGCAATCGCAATTCCAGAAACGAACAAGAGCGTTGGAATTGAAAATCGTGAAAGAAACCATCCACCGAACAATAGAACCGGTGTTTCCATCATAGGACCTACAAGCCAAAACCATCCGACGGTACCTATTCCAAGAACCTCATCAAGATAGAGTGAGAAAAAAGAATAATGAGCGTTCATCGCGAACCGGTTTAAAAAAGTAAGGAGTATGACAACCCAAAAAACCGGCCCTAAACTCCCTTCCTTATGGATATGTAAAGGAGATTTAGGCGCGTATGAAGGATAGGCAATTGATGTAAGCAGGTGAAATAAGGTAAGCCCGATACCTGCGTACAGAATATACTCGGCAGGAAACACTGCGGGAAAACCGAAAAGACTGTAGCCAAAGGTCGGAACCAGAAATCCCAGGGTTCCGAAAAAACGGGCCAGACCGTATTGCCTTTCCGGATCTTCCAGCGTGCCGTTGGCAATCGTCTCTGTAAACGGGATGAGCGCGGAAAAGCAAAGACCCACAAATGCGAAAAGTATAAAATTAGGCAAAAAACCGGTCAAATATTGTGCACTGAATAAAAAAACCGCCATTGTGAGGCTTATAGCCGCAATGAGCGGTTTTAACGGAAAACCCCTATTAGCGAGGGCACCGAATAGTAACGGTCCCGCGACGGCACTAGCCTGAGTCACGGCCAAAATGTAGCCTACTTCGTTCACATTTCTGCCGGATTGTCTCAAGTATACCTGGAGATAGGGAGCGTAAATAGAGACTATGGTAAACACGCTGAAATAATTGAGACCCATCCGAAAGAGGATACTTTTACCATTCATGTGCAAGAACTATACAGGTACGGGTTGATAGCGGCAAGATTCCATAAATATTAAAAAACGAAGGCTCCAAATGACTGGAGATTATTGACAAAAACATTCATTTCTGATTGTATAGGCATCACCGGTTTTAACAGGTTACCACTGACGCAGCTTGAGTTTTAATAACGAGTGTATGCAACTAAGCCTATCTGCCTGTTATTTTTCCGGAATGGGATTGGCCGCGGTCTTTACGATCGCTGCTCGCCCATGCACCCAGGGCTGGTCGCAAACCTCAGGTTTGCTGCTCGCCCATGCAACCCGGGCTGGTCGCAAACCTCAGGTT
>JAFGQL010000027.1 GCA_016935695.1 Spirochaetales bacterium | reverse complement strand
ACCCCTCTCCTACAGCTCTACATGGGTACATTCCGCTGCATAAACAATCCATTCGCAGATATGAGTGATGTGGTCCCCGGACCGTTCAAGATAACGTGCCATGATCATGATGGCTGTGAGGGTCTCGTTGGTGATCTCGTTACGGTCATCCGAGATTATTTTTTCGTATATTCTGTCATATTCTTCGTCTATGACATTGTCATAACCGGCAACAGTTTTGGCAAGTCGTGTATCATCATGGATGAACGCGGTTAGTGCATCGTCCAGCATTTTCACCACATTCGACAGCATGATCTCGAAATGCCGGGTATATTCCTTGGGAATGTGTATGGTGGAGTCCACCCGTTTGCAGATGTGTACCCCATGGTCGGCCAGCCGCTCAAGATGGGAGATGGTTTTCATGGCCGCCACCATTTTCCGCAGGTCATGGGCAAAGGGATGTTCCAGGGCGATAAGGGAAATGATCTTGTCTTCAAGCTCCTGCTCATTGTCGTTGATCACTTCATCCCCGGCAATGACCTGCCGGGCAATCTCGCCGTTCCCCTGTACAAGGGCCAGTTCGGACAGTTTGAGGGCTTCCTTCACACGGACTCCCATGGCGAGAATTTCTTCGTAAATCTTTTTCAGTTTTGTATCGTATGCTTTTTTTTCGGGCATGATTTCACCTCTTGTAGTGTCCGGGCAGCGGCTGTCCGCAAATACGAGCTGCCACACCCCGTCTATGTATAATTTCGTTCCTAAAGAAAAACCCCGGACACATCAGCCGAAACGTCCGGAAATGTAATCCTCGGTTTTTCTGTTTTTCGGGTTCAGGAAAATGTCCTGGGTAACGCCGTATTCCTCAAGATATCCTGTTCTGGCTTCGTCCACCATGAAAAAAGCGGTGAAGTCCGAGATTCTGCTGGCCTGGTTCATATTATGGGTAACGATAATGATCGTATACTGTTTTTTGAGCTCCATGATGAGCTCCTCAATCTTGGCCGTGGCAATGGGGTCCAGCGCCGATGCCGGTTCGTCCATGAGAATGACCTCGGGTTCAACTGCCAGGGCCCGGGCAATGCACAGACGCTGCTGCTGTCCCCCGGAAAGCCGGAAGGCATTTTGTTTGAGCTTGTCTTTCACCTCGTCCCACAGGGCGGCCTGCACCAGACTCCGCTCAACCAGTTCTTCAAGATCGCCTTTGAACCCGTTGATTTTGGCACCCCAGGCAATATTTTCGAAAATACTCTTGGGGAAGGGGTTTGGTTTCTGAAACACCATGCCGATTTTCTGCCGCAGCAGCACCGCGTCCACTTCCGGGCTGTAGATATTCAGTCCGTCGTACTGAATTTCTCCTCCAATGCGGATACCGGGAATGAAATCGTTCATCCTGTTGATACTCCGCAGCACCGTGCTTTTCCCGCAGCCGGAGGGTCCGATGAGGGCGGTAATGCTGTGCCGGGGAAAGGGCAAAGATACATCCTTTACCGCATGAAAATCACCGTAGTGTACATTGAGGGTCTTCGTTTCCAAATATTCCATCTTATCCTGCCTGTTTTTTGTTGCTGTAGGCGTTGCGCAAAAGTATCGCGCCGGTATTCATAGACAACAGCAGCAGGAGCAATATGAGGATTGCCGCCGCCGCAATATTCCTGAACTCCCCCTGGGGCCGTGCAGACCACTGGTAAATCTGAATGGGGAGGGTGGTGAACTTGGAGAAAAGGGAATCGGGATCGACAGTAATGAATGTCGACGCGCCGATGACCACAAGCGGTGCTGTTTCTCCAAGGGCCCTGGAAACCGCGAGGATGGTCCCGGTGAGGATCCGGTCAATTGAACCGGGGAGCAGGTGGTGCCAGACCGTCTGCCACTTGGTTGCTCCCAGACCGTAACTGGAATACCGCAGGGTATCGGGAAGGGCCCGCAGCGCTTCCTGGGCGTTTATGATGATGATGGGCAGTATGAGCAATCCCAGGGTGAGTCCGCCGGAGAGGATCGTCCGCCCGTTAGCCGTGCTGGGGTCTATATGGCCGAAGACACTACCGCTGGTGAGGGGCTCCAGCAGACGGACAAAAATTGCCAGTCCCAAAAGCCCGTAAATAATGGAAGGGATCCCTGCAAGGTTGTAAATGTTTGTCTGGATGATTCTGTTAAGACGATTGTCTTTGGCATATTCCTCCAGGTACACCGCAGCGCCTATTCCTACGGGGAAAGCGAACATTACGGTCACCAGGATCATCCAGATTGATCCCAGGAGGGCAGTACGGATACCCGCTTTCTCCGGTACGCTTGCCTGTGGATTCGTGACAAACCGGGGATGTATCCAGGCGCGGAATGTAATGTCGGTATCCGGGTTTTCAGTCCTGAAGCGGGCTATGGCCTTCCTTTTGAACAGGCTTTCCTCCAGGCTCCAGCTTTCGACAATACGGGGATTCACAACCCGGTCATAGACGATCTCAAGAAGCTCCTTCCTGGACCGCGACACAAGCGACTTGTCTGCGTCATAACGGCGGACCAGCCCCTTGGACATGTGTTCCCTTATGATATCGATAAGGCTTTCGCTTTCCAGATCCTCAAGCGGTCTGCCGTTTACGGCCAGAGATGAAGGCTCTATCTCGTTCTGCACCGCCACAAAGCCGAAGGCATTGTTGATGATATTCAGGATCAGAAGAATCAGGACCATGACTGAAAACAGGGTGGACACAAAAAACACACGGGTCCACAGCCGGTTATGAAGATAGCGTTTATGCATGTTCGACGCGGGAAATAACGGTTTTTTTTCTGTCATTCGTAGATCTCCCTGAACCGGGACACGATTTTCCGTGACACGATATTCAACGCGAAGGTGATGATAAACAGAAGCAGCCCAAGGGCGAAGATGCTGTTGTAGTCCACTGTGTTATAACCAATGTCGCCGCCGCTGATCCGCACGATGTATCCTGTCATGGTTTCTGCCGCCTTGAATGGATCAAAGGTGAAATTCGGTCCCGCTCCCGCGGCCAGGGCCACAATCATGGTTTCTCCCACCGCCCTGGACAACCCCACGATAAACGCTGCCGCCAGGCCGGAAAAGGCCGCGGGAATAACCACTTTCAAGGAAGTTTCCATTTTAGTGGCGCCGAGACCGTAGGAGGCCTCCCTCAGGGAATAGGGAACCGCCCGTATGGCGTCTTCGGCCATGGATGAGACAAGGGGCAGTATCAGAATGCCCATGACCAGTCCTGCCGAAGCCGTGTTATAGATTTCCACCGTGTCCTGCCCGAATATAAGGCGCAGAAGAGGCGTCATGAACGTAAGGGCGAAATACCCGTACACCACAGTAGGAATACCGGCAAGAATTTCCAGAATCGGCTTAAGGACCCCGCGGACCTTTGCAGGGGCATACTCGCTCAAATACACCGCGACAAAGAGACCAAGTGGGCCCGCGACAAGCATGGCCGTAAAACTGGTCATGAGGGTGGAGTTCAAAAGGGGCAGGACCCCGAACTTTCCAATGACCGGCTGCCATTCTGTACCGGTTAAAAACTCAACAAGAGACACGTCATCGCTTCCAAAAAAAAGCACGGATTCCTTGACCAGAATGACAACGATGCCGCCGGTTATGAATATAGAAAGGAAAGCGCACAACCGCAAGGCAAACTCGATAACCGCTTCGTTTACCCGTACACGCTTCCTGAAACCCTTGTATTCCACTGTAGGCTGATTCCTCCCCTAATAGTATCCCGGCAGGGGGTTGCCCTGCCGGGATTGCACACATTGAAGTTTCTGAATGACGGTCCGGTTTAGTAGACGCCTTTCATTGCATCGATCCAGCCTTTGCGGGCCGGCGCAAGGTCTGTGGGGAAATACCCGACGTCAGTTATTTCTTCTTCTACATAATTCAGGACAAAGGCAAGAAACGCTGCTACCTGGGGCTTGGATTTCATGACACCGGCATCGCTGTACATAAACAACGGCCGTGCAAGGGGATAGGTGGCGGCGTCTACATTTTCCTTGTTTGCTTCCACGCCGTTAATCTTGAGGATGTTCAGCTTGGCAGCGTTTTCTACATAATAAGCAAATCCGAAATACCCGATAGCATAGGGACTGCCTTCGATACCCTGGACAAGAATATTGTCGTCCTCTGAAAGCTGAAGGTTTTCCGCTCCCAGGATGGGCTCTTTCTTTTTGTTGAAGACTTCTTCCACGAAATAGTCAAAGGTTCCCGAATCGGTACCGGGGCTGAATCGAAGTATGGGCTGCGCCGGCCAGTC
The DNA here is from genome assembly GCA_016935695.1 of Spirochaetales bacterium. Taxonomy (GTDB): domain Bacteria; phylum Spirochaetota; class Spirochaetia; order JC444; family Marispirochaetaceae; genus JAFGQL01. The sequence continues at coordinate 6,293 of JAFGQL010000027.1, read as the reverse complement.
AGACCGTACATCCGACCAGGTACGCGCGGTGGAGAAAATAAGGGCAAGCTCATCCATGGTCACGTCTTTTGCAAAGGTGTTGGCCTTGGATACACACACAGCCAACGCGTCGGTCCCGATCTTGAAGGTAATCGGGGTCCGGCCTTTCTCTTTGGCGGCGGCTACTTCTTTGTCTTTAATGGGCCGGCTTGCATTGGCGATATCGGTTTCCGCAGTGACTGCCCAGCGTTCAAACCCGGCTCCGGACCCTATGCTGTCGATGGTAATCTTACCGGTGTAGCCTTCATCGTTAAAGCGTTCGGCCATGCGTTCCGCCAGGGGAAATACCGTGGAAGACCCTGCCGAGATAACATCGCCATTAACCAGCATGGGGTTCACATCGGGAACACCTGCGATGCTTTCTTCCAGTATCCACTCAAAACCAGGTGTTTTTGCCGAACCGGCATCAGCCGAAGCTCCAGCTTCCTGGCCGCCCGCCGCAAACACCATCGCGGAAAGCGCTAAAAATGCCGTTCCAATCAATATTCTTTTCATCCTTCTCACCTCTTTACGAAATGTATGGCCATAGATAAACCCCGGAATGTGAGTGTTTCGTTTTGTTATTGTGAGATTTGTGTTAAATGGCTTTTTTTAAGGAGAAAAATGAAGGAACGGTTAAAAATCAGTGTGGATGAATACTGACGGACCGGGGATTCAGCGAATTATCATGATCTGCAAATCACAGACATTGGTGTTCGTCGGGCCGGTAATCAACAGCGCGCAGGCAGCTTTAAGGTAAGAATGGGAATCGTTTCTTTGCAGGAACCCGGCCGTAGAAAGGCCTTTTTTTAAAGCCGCTTTCAGGGCTGCGGCATCTCCGAAGCCCCCGGCAGCCTCGGTAGGTCCGTCATTGCCGTCTGTTCCGGCGGAAAGGAAAGTCACCCGTTCAAGCATTTCCTGCTCAGCGCTGAACTCATTCAAGAATCCAAGAACCATCTCCTGATTGCGGCCGCCCATGCCGTCCCCGTTGAGCGTAACGGTGGTCTCGCCCCCGGCGATCACACACAATGGCAGACTTAAGGGAAGATGTCCCGCAACAGCGTCCTTTGCAACTCCTGCGTACACCTTTGCAATTTCCCGTGCCTCGCCGGTGATCCGTGACCCGAGACTCAAGACAGAAAACCCAAGTTCTCCGGCTTTGGCAGAAGCAGCTTTCACCGCCGCGGCGTTCGTGCCTAACAACACGGTATTCGTCCTTTGAAACACGGGATCTCCCGGCTTGGGGGTTTCGGGAACACGACCTTCTACACCGGCAGCCACAAGTTTTTGCACAGAAGGGGGAAGCCGGCCGCTTAAGCCATACCGCATTACAATATCTGCCGTATCGGCATAGGTGGTGGGATCGGGAACGGTAAGCCCCGAGGCAATTACATCCAGATTATCACCAACCACATCGGACAAAATAAGGGAAAGGGACTGTGCGGGGGCAATAATCCGGGCAAGTCTCCCGCCCTTGAGAAGGGACAGATGCTTCCGCACACAGTTAATCTCATGGATCGACGCGCCGCAGCTTAATAAAAGCCCGGTAACCGCCTTTACGTCATCCAGGGAAAGCCGGAAGTGTTCATCCTCATAGGGGTCCGCAAGAATGGCCGAGCCTCCCCCTGAAATAAGGTTTATGACCAAATCCCCTTCCCCCGCTGATGCACACAGGTCCATGACCGCTCCGGCCGCCTTGCGGCTGTTCTCATCGGGAACAGGATGTCCGGCCTCGATAAGCTCAACACGCGATAATTCCTCGGTATGACCGTATTTTACCGCGACTTTCCCTGAGTGTATGCGCGGACCCAGGAGTTCTTCCAATCCAAGGGCCATTTTGGCCCCGGCCTTACCGGCGCCGGTGACCAGAATACGCCTGTAAACTGAAAGATCGTACTCATACCGGAAATCTCCCGTGTCCACGCGAAGGATGTCGTTTTCCAGTTCAAGCCCGGACAAGACCATGCGCCGAGGGTCCACCCGTTCCAGGCCCGCATCGAAGATGGTTTTAACTGCAGCACGGGGATTCATGACGTTCTTCCCTCCCCTGCTGCTGCCGGAGGAATACAGATTTCATCCATTCGTATATCCCGTTCCCCTGCCGGTACGTTTGGTATCAGCTGTACAGAGAACCCTGTACCAATGGTGTAAAACCGCTTTGGGTACAATGACAAATAACGGTCGTAATAACCGCCGCCCTTTCCAAGTCTATGCCCCTCAGGGTCAAAGGCAAGGCCCGGTACTATCATTGGTATCCGTACCGCCGGTGAAGCCGAAGGGTCAAGGACAGGGGTACCGTGCGGCTCCCGGATGCCCCACCGGTTCATCTTAAGGCTGCGAGTATCAGAGGGAAGGACGCGGAATTCAAGCTCTGGAGGACTGCCGCCGATGATGACCGGCACATAAACAACGATTCCCCCGGCCATAAGGGCCTTGTTCAGTTCATCCAGATTAATTTCCGTACCGAAAGAGAGAAAACTGCACACCGCCGGAGCCTTCCGAAGGACAGGATGTTCCTGCAGGGCACGCAAAAGCCATGTTTCTTCGGCCTTGAGCCGGAGAGACCCGCTTTCCGTCAGAGAAGAAACAGCCCTCCGGCATTCCTTGCGGACACGTCGTTTTGCAGAATGGAGGCCGGTATCCGGACGAATCATTATTACTGCTCCTATGGTTTCATGTGCAGGGCGCCTATTCGGATACAGTGCTGGCCTGAGCCGCAGCGTCCACATAGCGGGATTTCACCTGGGTAAACCAGAACGTAGAGGCAAGGGCCGCCGCAAGCAGTAATATAAGCGGCAGTAACGACTTTTTATGGCGCTTCAGGCGCTCAGCCGGGCTTCCGTCCCGGTCCTTGACAAAACTGGACCGGAAGAAACAGACACTGCCTGCAATAAAGAAGCAGTACAAGGTTGCGGCGGGGGCAAAGGTGCACAGGGACGAATAGTACATCACATTGGGATAACTGGCCCCGGAATGGGGAAGCAGGGTCAGCAGACCGCCAAGGGTTGCAAGAACCGTTACCGCAAACAGGATTTTATACACTACAGTCTGTTTCATCATGTCCATGGACACACTCCTTATTACAGGTAAAGGACCGCTCATCCGAAGCCAGCAGGCAATACCGCTATCCTTACACTATGATGTGTCGGTATTCTCGCACATCAACATCCAGTCATACAATGATGATTACAACTTATTCGCCCCTGGGTTCGAAAATCCGCCCCAGAATTTCGGATGACAGTATTACAAGAGGAATGGACACCAGCAGGCGCACAGCGGAAAAGGGCACCCCCAGGTACATGGCCTCGAACACCGTCATAGGTACCCTGCAGATGGTGGACGCGCCAAGGAACGCAAGAACAAGCTTGAGACGGGCCCCTTTTTTCAGCAATGAAGACGCGACCGGAAGAGCGACAAGCAGCGGTGCCATGATGGTGGAGGCAAGGATGAACACCCACAGATAAGCACAGGGATGAGAGTTCATTCCAAGGTGGGCCTCCACTACTTCCCGGTCCACCCAGGCCTCGAACAAACCTATGATGATAAACGCCGCAGGAAACAGGGCGCCCATGGAAACAAGGAACCGCGTTGAGTTCCTTGCCATTTCCATCCCCGGCACATACCCGGCAAGGAACGACACTGCCGCGAAAACACAGAACGCGCAGAATATGAGCAGATGGAGTTTCCACCCTTGCTTCTTGGGGGCCGTTTTCACCATAGGTGCAACTCCCCGAACACCAGACCCGTAACCGCGGCAACCGCCAGGGCCGTCACAAATCCCGCGGCATTCCGCGCGATGGTGAGTTTCATGCCCAGATATTCCTTTTCAAGGGGAATCGTTATGATCCCAACCATCATCAGGGTGGTGGTAAAAGCCGACAGCACTGTCAGCGAGGTACCATGCTGCCGCAGCAAACCTGTGAGGGGAAACACAATGAACCCGGGAATGAAGGAAATAGACCCCAGCACAGATGCACTTATCACACCGGCCGGCAGATTGTCGCCGCCCAGGAACCTCGCGGCTTTTTCTGCGGGAATGAAGTAGAGCGACACGGCGGTCAGGGCTGTAATAACAAGGAAAGCCGGTACGATTTTCAGGAATTTTTCCGCTGCAAGCCGCAAGGCCTTTACGGTCCTGGTCCTGTTCAGCGCAAAGGACAGCGCAAGCAGAATACCGGTTATTCCATACAAAACAATCATTCATCTTCTCCTACATAAACAGTATGCCCTTCCGGATACACAGGCCAGAATACAACCCGGTGTTTTCAGAAGAATGCAATAATGGTACCCGTGCTTAATTCCACGCTTTCAGGTGCTGCAATAACCACTCATAACCATCTCCCAGGACCTTCACACGGAGGTCCAGGATTTCCGCTAACCGGGCATGATTGACGGTATAATGCCGGTAATTCCCCTCTTTTTTTACCAGGACGAGTCCTTGCAGCCGCAGTATATTCAGCTGTTGCGACACTGCTGACTGGGAAACCCCCGATTGACGGACAATGGCATTCACACACAGGGGACGGTTCTGCCGCATTAACAGCCGTACGATACCCAGCCTGGTGGTATCGCCCGGTGACTGAAATACATTGGCTAAGTCTTCTATGTGGTGTTGCTGTTGAGCGGCGTCCGCATACATATAAGTAGCAGTGAATATACTATAATACACCCAACCCAGCAAGAAGCGCATTCCTGTTTTTGGTCTGACCAATCCGGCAAGCTTGCATGTGTACCAGCCATTCACTATAATGAAGCATCAATTTCACTAAGAAAGGAAGTAACGATATGTCACAGAAGCAGATGGTTACCATTGACGGCAATACTGCCGCCGCGTATGTGGCCCATGCAACCAACGAGGTAATAGCAATTTATCCCATTACCCCGTCATCACCCATGGGTGAATTGTCGGATATCTACTCGGCGAACGGCCGTAAAAACATTTACGGAACAGTGCCCGACGTAGTTGAAATGCAGTCGGAAGGAGGCGCATCAGGCGCCGTGCACGGCGCTTTGACCACAGGTGCCCTGACCACCACCTTTACGGCATCCCAGGGCCTGCTCCTGATGCTGCCGAACATGTACAAAATCTCCGGAGAACTCACCTCCGCCGTATTCCACATCGCCGCCCGCGCCCTGGCAAACCAGGCCCTTTCGATCTTCGGCGATCATACCGACGTCATGTCGGCACGGACAACGGGCTGGGCAATGCTCTCTTCAAACAACGTTCAGGAAGTTATGGACTTTGCCCTCATTTCCCAGGCGGCAACCCTGGAAACCAGAATTCCCTTTCTTCATTTCTTTGACGGGTTCAGGACCAGCCATGAAATTCGCAAGGTAGAAGAAATTCCTTACGAGATCATGCAGGAAATGATCGACGACAAATTGGTCCAGGCCCACAGGGCACGGGGACTAAACCCGGAAAACCCGATGATCCGCGGTACAAGCCAGAATCCCGACGTATTCTTTGCAGCACGTGAATCGGTAAACAGATACTACAACGCGACACCCGACGCCGTACAGAAATGCATGGATAAGTTCGCGAAACTTACCGGCCGGGAATACAAGCTTTTTGAATACTTCGGTTCGGCCAAGGCAGACAGAATCATCATCCTGATGGGTTCCGCCGCGGATACGGTCGAAGAAACTGTTGAGACCCTGAACGCCGCAGGCGAGAACGTGGGTATCCTCAAGGTACGGCTTTTCAGACCCTTTTCCATTGCACACCTGGTCGCGGCAATCCCTGACAGCGTTTCAAAGATCGCCGTACTCGAGATGACAAAAGAACCCGGGTCCCTGGGTGAGCCCCTCTACGAAGACATCCGTACCGCAGTGGGTGAAGAAATGTCCGGGGGCAGCGCCAAGTTCAAGACCTATCCTAAAATCGTCGGCGGCCGGTTCGGTCTCGGATTACAGAACCACGGGGTAACTCCCGCGATGATTAAAAGCGTGTATGACAACCTGAAGGCAGAGCATCCCAAGAACCACTTCACCATCGGTATCATCGACGACGTGACCAATACCAGTCTCCCCTGGGACCCCGAATGGCTCGTGGACACCTCCGGTGTGCATCAGGCCATGTTCTACGGTCTCGGTTCCGACGGTACCGTCGGCGCGAACAAGAACTCGATCAAGATCATCGGGGACTCGACCGACAACGCGGCTCAGGGGTATTTCGTGTATGACTCCAAAAAAGCGGGGGCAATTACCGTTTCCCACCTGCGTTTCGGTAAAAAGAAAATCAAGAGCGCGTACCTTATTCAGAACGCCGACTTTGT